>DAIRTY010000036.1:9800-12507 GCA_036803645.1 Acidobacteriaceae bacterium
TATTGCTGGAGGAAGGCGAGCAGGTCAGTGTTGATCTGGCCTTTGTGGGTGGAGCATAGGCCGTGGGATGCGCCGGGGTAGATCTTGAGCGTGGCGGCGGGGATGAGTTTTGCGGTGGCGAGCGCGGAGGCGCTGATGGGAACCATCTGGTCGGCGTCGCCGTGAAGGATAAGGGTGGGGACGTTGAACTTCTTGAGGTCCTGGGTGAAGTCGGTCTCGGAGAAGGCCTTGACGCCGTCGTAGACGGCCTTGAGGCTGGCGGTCATTCCCTGGCGCCAGAAGCTGTCGCGCAGGCCCTGGGAGACTTTACTGCCGGGCTGGTTAGCCCCGTAGAAGAGCGCGCTGACGTCCTTGAAGAACTGGGAGCGGTCGGCGAGGACGGAGGCGCGGATCTGGTCGAAGACCTCGATGGGCAGACCTCCGGGGTTGGCGTCGGTCTTGAGCATCAGCGGCGTTACCGAACCGATGAGGACGGCCTTTGCGACGCGGCTGGTGCCGTGGCGGCCGATGTAGCGGGCCACCTCGCCGCCGCCCATGGAGTGGCCGACGTGGACGGCGTGCTGTAGGTCGAGGGCGTGGACGAGCTGAGCGAGATCGTCGGCGCAGGTGTCCATGTCGTTGCCGAGCCAAGGCTGGCTGGAGCGGCCGTGGCCGCGGCGGTCGTGGGCGATGCAGCGGTAGCCGTGGGAGGCGAGGAAGAGCATCTGGTCCTCGAAGGCGTCGGAACTGAGCGGCCAGCCGTGGCTGAAGACGACGGGTTGGCCTGTGCCCCAGTCCTTGTAGTAGATCTGGGTGCCGTCTTTGGTGGTCATTGTGTTCATGGGTGGTTTCTCCTTATGTCCTGACCGTTGTGGCGATGGTCTGGCAACATCGTATGATGCCGAGGACGCGGCGCATGGATGGGCGCGCCAGAGCGTCTCTGCTTTAGAGGCACAGCAAAGCCGACGGGGAACTCTTTCCGTGCTGAGGACGAGGAGAATTTGCCGCTAGAAGCGGAGGAAGAAGCCGAAGGTGGGTTCGCTGGTGACGGTGCGGCGTGTGATGGTGAGGTAGTTCTGCTGGAAGTCGGGCGCTAGATAGATGAGCTGGCGGAAGCCTACGCGGGCACCGAAGTGGCTGTCGGGGAAGGTGTACTCGACGCCGAGGTTGTAGTAGTAGGCGGCGCGGTACTGAAAGGGAAGGCCCTCTCCGCCGTTGGGCGTGGGTTTGAAGCTGATGGTTCCACCGCCGGCGCCGAGGTAGGGCTGGACGCCGAAGAGCTTCGGCGTGTGGGCTACGTAGCCGAGGGTCATCTCGCGGACGCCGGTTTGCGCGCTTTGCAACTTGTTGGGAACGAGCGGGGGCGTGAAGGCGAGGTTCTGGGTGGAACGGGAGTTGCCGAAGTTGAACTCGAAGCCGACCAACGGCTTGGCGACGTAGCGCAAGGTGATGAGTTCGCCGACCGTGCTGCTGGGGGAGATGAGGAGGCTGTTGTGGGCTGCGGTGGAGGCGTCGCGCTGCTCGATGCCGGAGACGTTGGTGCTGGTGATTCCGGCGGCGCTGACGGCGAGGTCAAAGCGTTCCATCTGCTTCTGGAAGGGGGTGAGCGGCGTGGCTTCCTGTCCGATGGCCTGCGCTGCGGTGAGGCTGAGGAGGCAGAACAGGAGAGCTGGGACGAGCAGGCTGGCGCCAGCGGGGACAGATCGGCGAAACGGATTCGGCATGAAGAACGGACTCCCTTGCGGCGAAAAAATGTGCTGCTTCAAGTCTACTCTGCCTGGGATGGTTGTTGGAGCGGGGTGTGCGGCGATGGTTTTGGCTGGTATCATCGGTGCGATCCAAATCCAGGTGAATCGACGGGAGCGCAGGGATGCAGGTTTCGACATCGGCGGGCAGCAGGACGGCAGAGAGCAGCAAGGGCGTGGCAGTGTTTCCAGTGGGGCAGATGGTGCTCTTCGTGCTGGTGACGGTGCTGTTCTTTCTGTGGGGCATGTCGAACAACCTGACGGACATTCTGGTGCAGCAGTTCCGCAAGTCGTTTGAGCTGTCGCGGCTGAACGCGCAACTGGTGTCGACGGCGAACTTTACCGGTTACTTCTGTATGGCGATTCCGGCGGCGCTGGTAATGCGGAAGTGGGGCTACAAGGTGGGCATGGTGACGGGGCTGTGCCTGTTTGGCGCGGGGATGGTGCTGTTCTGGCCGGCGGCGGTGAGCGGGAGGTATGTTCCGTTCCTGGTGGCGTTGTTCGCGGTGGGCTGCGGGGCGTCGATTCTGGAGACTGCGGCGAACCCGTTCATGGCGCAGTTCGGTCCGGCGCCGACCAGCGAGCGACGGCTGAACTTTGCGCAGGCGTTCAACCCGCCGGGAACGATCCTGGGAGTGTTTGTGGGGAAGATGTTCATCTTCTCCGGCGTGGAGCTGACGGCAGTGCAGGTGGCGAGCATGAAAGCGGAGGGAACATACAAGGCATATCTGCACTCGGAGATCATGCGGGTGGTGCCGACGTACATCGCGCTGGGTTCGGCGGTGCTTCTGTTTGCGTTTGTGCTGTCGCGGATGCAATTCCCGACGATGACAAGCGAGCATGAGGGCGACACGGGCGGACATGGGAGTTTCGGGGCGCTGCTGCACTATCCGCAACTGTGGTTTGCGGTGGCGGCGAATGTGCTGAATGTGGGCGCGCAGATCTGCGTGTGGAGCAACCTGATCTTCTACATGAAGCAGTAC
>DAIRTY010000037.1:0-5230 GCA_036803645.1 Acidobacteriaceae bacterium
CTTCTCAGTACCGACAAGAACATTCGCTATCAGCAGAACCTGACGGGCCGGAAGATCGCTCTGGTCATTCTCGGGAACCCGCAATGGCCGCTTGTCCAGTTGCATCTGGAGAGGATCGTCTCCGCTGTGAATGCCTGTACTGCGGGCAGTTACATCGAAGTGGAAATTCCTTTCCGGTAAGACTGTAACCAAACTCCCAAATTAATGATCGTTTGCGCACCCCGGTTGCGGTGACGCGATATTCTGGTAGCTGACTACTCCGACGAAAGAAGAAACGCTCACTTATGACGACTAAAAAAGAACTGCTCACGACGCCTGTAAAGCACATTGACATCACGCAGCACAACGTGGTCGCGCTGGTGGATGCGATGGCCTCGATGGCCTACACCTCGCGGGACACCGCGCGGGCGGCTTCCATCTATGAAATGATGCTGCGCGACACGGAGTGCGGGGTGATCCTGTGCCTTGCCGGGTCGCTCGTCTCGGCGGGCTTGCAGAAGCTGTTTGTCGAGCTGGTGCGCTCGAACATGGTGGACGCGATCGTTTCGACGGGCGCGAACATTGTGGACCAGGACTTCTTCGAGGCGCTGGGCTTCCGGCACTACATCGCGGGCGACGAGTACAAGTACGGCAACGGCGACGCCCAACTGCGCGAGCTGATGATCGACCGCATCTACGACACGTTCATCGACGAAGAGGAGCTGCGGATTTGCGACGAGACGACCCAGAAGATCATCGACTCGCTGGAGCCGCGGCCTCACAGCTCGCGGGAGATCCTGCGCGAGTTTGGCGCGTACTTGAAGGCCAACGGGCGGACGCCGGAGAAGGGGAACAACGACTCGATCATTCTGGCGGCGTATGAGAAGGGTGTGCCAATCTTCTGCCCGGCGTTCTCGGACTGCTCGGCGGGGTTCGGGTTTGTGGCGCACCGGCACGCGCGGCAGGGCAAGCCGACGGTGTCGATCGACTCGGCCAAGGACTTCGATGAGCTGACGCAGTTGAAGATTGCCAATCCGACGACGGGGCTGCTGATGATCGGCGGCGGAGTGCCGAAGAACTTTGCCCAGGACATTGTTGTCGCGGCGGAGGTGCTGGGGGCCGACGTGCCGATGCACAAGTACGCGATCCAGATTACGGTGGCGGACGTGCGCGACGGGGCGCTATCGGGCTCGACGCTGAAGGAGGCGAGTTCGTGGGGCAAGGTGGACACGACGTTTGAGCAGATGGTGTACAGCGAGGCGACTCTGGCGCTGCCGCTGGTGGCGGGCTACGCGCTGCACAAGGGGGCGGCGGCGGCGCGCACGGGCAAACAGTGGGGCCGGGTGCTGGAGCGGAGCAAAGAAACGCCTACCACATAAGGCAATAGAGGGGTATAACGGATGGTGCATCCCCTGTGGTATTCCTCTCTCAGCGTCGAATCACGGGTACCATGAGGCCATCGACGATGAGTTTTTCACTGACCTTATTCAGCGGTCTATTTTTGACGTGCATCTGTCTGCTTGGCGTTCTGGCGCTGCGGCTCGGCCGAAAGGTGCGCCAGCAAGAGCGCGACCTGGGCGGACTCAGCCAGACTCTCGAGCGCAGCCGCGAACACGCCGAGGAGCAGAAGCACCGCCTGGCCGAGCGATCGGACCTGGACCGCGCGAAGGACGAATTCATATCGACTGTGTCTCACGAACTGCGCACGCCGCTGACCAGCATTCGCGGGGCGCTGGGGCTGCTGTCGTCGGGGCTGCTGGGCGACGTGGATGCCAGGGCGCATAACCTGCTGCGCATCGCCTCGACCAACACCGAACGGCTGATCCGGCTGATCAACGACATACTGGACCTGGAGCGGATGGAGTCTGGGCGGTCGCCGGTGAACCTGCGCCGCTGCTCGTTGGTTGACCTGTCGCGCGAGGCCGTCGAGATGATGAGCGCACTGGCCGAAGCAGCGCAGATACGCATGGAGCTGAACAGCTACGCGGCGCACGACTCGATCTACTTCGACGCCGACCCGGACAGGATTCTACAGGTGCTGACCAACCTGCTGTCGAACGCGATCAAGTTCTCTCCAGAGGGCTCGACGGTCTCGCTCGAGATTGACGCCAACTCCGACGCGCTGTCGTTGAAGGTGATCGACCGCGGGCGCGGGATTCCGGTGGACAAGCTGGAGAGCATCTTCGACCGCTTCCAGCAGGTTGAGTCGACGGACTCCAGCAAGAAGGGTGGCACGGGGCTTGGGTTGGCGATCTGCCGCAGCATCATACAGCAGCACGGGGGCCTGATCTGGGCGCGGCCGAACCAAAGCTGGGGGCAGTCAGACCACAACGGGGCACAGACGAATCCTGGCACCACGTTCTGCGTTCAGTTCTGCCGGAGCGCGCGCATTGGCGATACTGCATTTCCACGGGAGATTGTACCGCTGGCCGAGCGTGGCGAGGGCCTGATTCTGGTGTGCGACGACGACCCCGGCATCCGCACGGTTGTCCGCGAACAGCTTCGCCGGCACGGATACGACGTGATCGAGGTGAGCAGCGGCGAAGAGGTGATAGCCCTTGCCAATGAGCAGACCATGCGAAATGCACCGTCGCCCGCCATCTCGGCCATCCTGCTGGACCAGTACCTGCCGGGACTCAACGGCTGGGAGACACTG
The DNA here is from genome assembly GCA_036803645.1 of Acidobacteriaceae bacterium. GTDB lineage: Bacteria > Acidobacteriota > Terriglobia > Terriglobales > Acidobacteriaceae > Edaphobacter. Next base: position 2,636 of record DAIRTY010000037.1, read on the forward strand.
CGGCAACTGAAAAGCTCGGTGACGACGGCGGCGATTCCGGTGGTGATCCTGAGCGTGAGTTCACCCAGCGAGCGGCCGCTGCTGGTGGGCGAGGCCCAGGGCTGGGTGCAGAAGCCGTACAACGAGAGCCTTCTGCTGGCCGAACTGGGACGCGTGCTGAAGAGCAACGCGGGCACGGTGAAGGACCCGCAACACAACCTGCGCACCAGCCGGCTGACGGTATGAGAGAGTAGCAAGAGCCATGCGCAGGATTCTGATCATCGACGACGAAGAAGATATACGCGAGGTTGCGGCCCTCTCTCTGGAGGCGACGGCCGGCTGGGAGATTGTCACCGCCAGCAACGGTGCCGATGGCATCCTCGCGGCGGCGAACAGCAAGCCGGTGCCAGACGCCATCCTGATGGATGTGATGATGCCGGAGATGGATGGGCCGACCACATTTCGCCTGATGCAACAGAACCCCGAGCTGGCCGGCATTCCCGTGCTGCTGCTGACCGCCAAGGTGCAGGGCGTGGACCAGCGGCGGTTTGCCGGACTGGGCGTCTCGGGTGTTCTGTTCAAACCCTTCAACCCGCTCACGCTGGCTGACCAGATCTGCGAGAAGCTGGGTTGGAAGGACTGACGGGACGGAATCACGCGCTCCGATGATGCAGGCGACCGGGACGTTTCAAGGACCGATATGAACGACGCTGATGACAAGACCGCATCGCTGCTGGCAGCGCTCTGGTTGCGCAACCTTCCGCTGGTGGAGGGGCGTCTCGCCCTGCTCGACCGTGCGGCCGCGGCCATTGCGGCGGGCAGGCTTACGGAAGAACTGCGCGAAGAGGCCAGCCACACCGCGCACAAACTGGCCGGGTCGCTGGGGATGTATGGCTACGACGAGGGAACGCGCATTGCGCGGGAGATTGAAGTGCTGCTGGCCGGCGATGCCACGCGCGATGCGGCGCGGTACAGCAATCTGGTTGCGGAACTGCGGCGGGCGGTCTTACCGGAGGCGTAACGCTTACTTCGCCTGGCGGACGGCCCAGGCGGCGAGGTCCTGTGCGGCTTCGAAGCCGTCGTACTGGCGCATCTTGCGGCCGTCGGCGTACTCGTTGTAGACCCAGGGATCGACGACGGCGAGGACGACTCCCTTGCCAACGTGCGAGATGGCGATCATGATGTCGCCGTGGTCGGTGACGACGGCCTTGGCTGGGCCGCTGACTGTGATCGAACTGGTGTCCTTCATATACGCCGTGAAGCCCGCGCCGAAGATGCCGGTGCCGGGCGGGATGACCACCTCGCCCGAGGCGTGGTCGTCGCCGATGACGTGGTGTGAGAGGACCGGGTTGAAGTGGATGCCGAAGCGGTCGGCGAGCGTGTTGAAGTGGGTGAACTCGGTGTTGTCACGGTCGTTGGAGAAGAGCATCAACACGCCGCCGGATTTGACCCAGGCCTCGATGGCGTCGCCGCTGGGCTGATCCATATAGTGCGGGTTGGGATTCTTCGCAGGGATGTCGGGCGATGCGATGACGTAGATGTCTGCCTTCGCGAGCGCGGCGGCGGTGGGCGCGGCGGGCAGCGTGGCGAGCGAGACTCCGTAGCTCTGGAAGGCGCGGCCGAAGAGCGAGTAGCCGCTGGCTGACTCGTCGTCCCACTTGTAGTGGAAGAGCTCGGTCTGGCCGAGGGCGGTCTTGCGCGTCTGCGAGTTGAACCATGCATCAACGAGGGCTGTCTTTCCCTGGCCGAGCGATTGCGTCGCGGCCTGTTCCATCTCTGAGCCGGCGAGGAGGAACGCGCCGACGCCTTTCTTGTCCTGATCGACGACTGGCTCGTGGATGTAATAATCGAAGTCGCCCGCGCGATAGGGAGTGCCGCCGAGGCCTCCGACCTTGACCGTGCCGTGGAGAGTGAGCGTGCCGTCAGCATTGGTGGTGATGAATTGCTTTTGGATGCCTTCCCACGCGCGTTTGGTATTGGCCTCGTCAGCTTGCGGGAGGTAGCCCATGCGGACACCTTTGGCGAGGGCGTAGGGCAACATGCAGCTTGCAGAGGCCTCGAAATAATTGCCCGGCTCGCTGTCGTGAGTCATGACCTGCCACCATAGGCCGGTCTTTGAGTCCTGGACCTTGACGACCGCGGCCATAATGCGATTGAGCGCGGCGACGAGGGCGGCGCGCTGCGGATGATCCTTTGGAAACCAATCCAACGCGTCGACGAGCGCCATCGAGTACCAGCCCATTGCACGGCCCCAGACCTCGGGGCTGAGGCCGGTGGTCTTGTCGGCCCAGGGCATCTGCTTGGACTCGTCCCAGCCGTGCTTGAGCAAACCGGAGTATGGGTCGCGCATGTGGTCATACATCAGGAGAAGCTGCTTGGCGATGTCGTCGAAGTCGGCGGGGGATTGGAAGATGACGGCATACTCGGCCCGAAAGGGTTCGGCCATATAGGCTCCGTCGAGCCACATCTGGTTGGCATAGATCTGCTTGTGCCAGTAGCCGCCGCTTGCGGTGCGCGGCTGAAGGTCGAGCTGGTCGTGGAGGAACTTCGCGGCGAGGGCGTACTTCGGCTGCGAGGTGACGCGGTAGAGGAAGAGGACGGCGCGGCCCATCTCGA
>DAIRTY010000037.1:5330-12287 GCA_036803645.1 Acidobacteriaceae bacterium
GCGGCCATCTTCTGCGCGGGCGTGGCCGGCGCGGCTGTCTGCGCGGATGCGATTGCGGTGATTCCGAGTATTAAGGTTGCGGCGAGTTGATTCGTCAGGCGCATGATTCGTTCTCCGCTGATCAGGATAGCGCTAGAGCGACATCCAGTGCTGGAGTGACGAAGGTAAAAGGCGGAGGAGCGCCGATGATGATACGGCGCTCCCCTCTTTTGCTGTTACTGCTGACCGACCACGACGATCTTGAAGGTATCCGGCTTCTGTTTGGGGCGAGCGCCCGCGACGGCGGGCTCCAACTCGACGGCGGGCAGGAAGAGGCGGTGCGTCTCCGTGTTCATGCCCATGGTTTTTGCACCGGTGGCCGTCTTGACTACTTGCGCAACGTCGAATTTACCAGCCTTCTCGGCGGCGACGGTCAAGGTGCCGTCTCCGGCGCTGGCGAAGGCCAGGCCTGCGGCGGCGACTGTGGCGTCCACGCCCGCGCCGATGGGAAGCGAGGCCTCGATCTTGCCGGTCTCATCGTTCATGACGACCAGCTTCTGCGGGTTGCGGCAGCCGATGAAGAGGCGGTGGGTGGCTGGGTCGATCGATAAGCCGACAGGGTGGCCGGCGGGTGCGACCGGCCAGCGCGAGACGACAGAGCGCGACTTGAGGTCTACGACGGCCACGACAGCTTTGTCTTCAAGATTGACGAAGATCTTGCCGGAGCCGTCGGAGACGAGGAATTCAGGCGCGCCGCCGAGCTGGATGGGCGGGTCGATCTTGCCGGTCTTGGGGTCGATTTCGGGCGCGAAGGTCATCAGCGCGTTGCCATCGCCGGAGACGGCGAGGACGCGGTCGAGCTTGGCGTCGTAGATGATGCCGTCCGCATCGGGCATGGCGGCAAGCTTGCCGAGCACGGCGTAGGTCTTCAGGTCGAAGACAATGATGGTGCCGGGGGCGCCGCCATCGGTGATGAATCCGCGGTTGAGTTTGGGAACAATGGCGACGCCGTGGGAGCGCACCTGGCCAGTAATGTCGCCCAGCACCTTGCCGGAGTCGGTGTCGATGGCCTGGGTGTGGGTGGCGCGGGTGACGAAGAGGCGATGGTTGGGGGCGTCGACGGTGACGTAGTCCCAACTGCCCTCTCCGCCGATGTGGAAGGTTTGCACGACTGCCCAGTTGGACTGGGCGAGGCAGGGCATGGCTGCAAGGACAAGCAGCGTGGCCAGATGGGTTGCGATATTTCGGATTGTTAGCAAGTGAGGTCTCCTATTCAGTGCGGATCATATACGGAGGAGCTTAATATTGTCTGAATGTGGGGCACCCGGCGCCTCCTTTGAGAAATATGCTTGACGTACAGCGTACAGAAGGGTAATCTGAGCCGATGATCCAGAGTTGCCGCGACAAGCGTACGCGTGACTTTGCCGCTGGCAAACGGGTCAAGGCCTTCTCCGGTTTCGAGTACGCGGCGCGGATGAAGATGGACCGGATGGAGGCCGCGACTTCGGTGAACGACCTTTCGGCGTTGCCGGGAAATCGTTTTGAGGCGTTGAAGGGTGACCGCAAAGGACAGTGGAGCATCCGCATCAACGACCAATGGAGAATATGCTTCGAGTGGCCGGATGGCGCAAAGGGGCCGTCGAACGTAGAGATTGTGGACTATCACTGATTGGAGAACCGATGGAAGCGATACATCCTGGAGAGCATCTGGCGGAGGAGTTGAGCGCGATGGGGATGAGCGCGGCGGAGTTCTCGCGCCAGATCGGCGTGCCGACCAACCGCGTGACTCAGATCCTCAACGGACGCCGCTCGATTACCGGCGACACGGCGCTGCGGCTGGCGCACTTCTTCGCTACCAGCGCGGAGTTCTGGCTCAATTTGCAGAGCCTCTATGAACTCAGGCTGGCAAAGCAGAAGTCGGGAAGCGCGATCAAGTTGCTGCCCACTATCAAGAGCTACACGCGGCAGTCGTCCAAAGCCGCCTAGTGCTGGAGGGCGAGGGCGATCTCGTGGGTGGGGATGGCTCCTTCGCGCAGGATCATCCAGGAGAGGCCGCCGCCGGAGAGGTCGACGATGGTGGTGGGCGTGGAGCGGGCGGTGGGGCCACCGTCGACGATGAGCGGGATCAGGTTGCCGAGCTGCTCGCAGACGCTGGCGGCGTCGGTACACTCGGGCATTCCGCGCAGGTTGGCGGATGTTGCGGTAATGGGCAGGCCGAGGCCGGCGACGATGGCGCGTGCTATGGCATTCTCCGGCACGCGCAGGGCTACGTTGCCGGTGTTGGCGGTGACGCGCAGGGGCAGGCGGGTGCCGGCCTTGACGACGATGGTGAGCGGGCCGGGCCAGAAGCGCTCGGCCAGGCGGTCGAATGCGGTGTCGATCTCGCGGGCCAGGCCGTAGGCCTGTGCGGTCTCGCTGATGAGCAGGGAGAGCGGCTTGTGGCGGGCGCGTGTCTTGACCTCGTAGATGCGGTCGACGGCGTGCAGGTTGATGGGAGCGACGGCCAGACCGTAGAAGGTGTCGGTGGGTAGCGCGGCGACGTTGCCGGCGGAGAGCGAGCGGACGACCTGAGCGATCAGTTCCGGTTCGGGCTCGTCCCGGTGAATGCGGAGTATCTCGGCCGTCAAATGATTCTCCTGTGCGAGAGGCTGGAGATGGGATGCGATGGAGAACAACGCAAGAACATAGCATACCTCTGACGGCGAACCATGAGCAGACGATGTTTGTCGAGTGAGGTGGGAAGAGGGATACTGGGGGCAGCGCGACATCATGCAGTTCCACTGGCAGCTTCCGGGCCGGGTTGGAATGCTGTAGCCTTGCCTTCGAGATTCTCTGCCATATGGATTCCTCTTCCACCAGTTCGCCGAAGCGCCGCTTCAGACTGCCAAAGCGCCGCACGCATGCGGCGAAGCGGCGGGAGACGACGGCGCGACTGTTGCTGCGGCGATCACTGGGCGTGGCGCTGCTGCTGGCGTTGGGGTGGATTGGCTGGCTCACCATGCAGATCAACGAGGTAGCGGGGAAGGACGAGGCCCGGCCGGCGGACGCAATCGCGGTCTTCGGAGCGGCGGAGTACGGCGGACGTCCTTCGCCGGTGCTGCACGCGCGCCTGGACCACGCGGTGGAGCTTTACCGCGAGCAGATTGCGCCATTGGTGATTACGCTGGGCGGCGGCAGCGAACTGGACAAGGGAAAGACCGAGGGCGGCGTGGGGCGCGACTACCTGCTGGCGAACGGGGTCCCGTATGAGCGGATCGTGGCGGAGACCGAGTCGGTGGACACCGAGCAGCAGGTGCGGCGGCTGGCGGAGATCTCGCGGGCGCGGCACCTGAACAGCATTGTGGTGGTGAGCGATGGGACGCACCTGTTCCGCGTGCGCGCGCTGTGCCAGGACGCAGGGCTGATTGTCTACACCTCGCCGCGCGGAACGCTGGGGCACATTGACGACTACGACCTCATGCTGCGCTACTTCCACGAGATGCTGAGCTATACGCTGCTGCGGATGCATGTGAACATCGGCTGGCTGCACGGGCGGGCAGACGCTTAAAGATCAGGTTCGAGGTTCAAGGTTCGAGGTTCGAGGAGAAACCAGACAAGGGACGCCGGTGGGCGGGGTGGATTTGATGGCAGCGGGAGCGCAGGGGGCCGGGTTGATTTACAATCTAGCCTTGAGCATCGTCAGACTCGGCGGCAGCGTGGGAGAAGTTTTGCAATCAGCGGAAGTGCAGTCGGCAGGGATCGGGAAGCGGCGCGGGATTCAGAGGACGGTGCTCGGAGCGGCGTCTCTGGGGCGCGTGGCAGCGGCGTTGGCGGGACTGGCCGCATCGTTGGCGATGGTTGCCGGGTGCGGGAACACATACCGGCCCGTGGTGAGCGCGATCGCCGTGGTGGGTCCGGCGGCACAGCCGACCAAGTATGCGGTGGCGGTGTCGAGTCCGGGGCCAAACTCCAACGGACTGGTGACGATGGTGGACTTCTCCGGCGACACGGTGCTGTCGACGGCGGAGCTGGGGGTGAATCCGTATTACTTTGCCTTGAACACGAACGGGTCAACTGGCGGCTATACGCTGAACAGCGACAAGACGGTGACCTCGTTCGAAATATCGACGCAGTTCCTGATCACCAGCAATGTGCTGAACACGACGCTGCTGGCGGGGGCGAACCCTTCGAGCCTCTACGCGGCGTCGAATACGACCTTCATCGCCGACCCCGGGGTCAACGCGTTCGATCAACTGCTGGGAATGCCGCCCGCGTTGAAGCAGGAACTGCCGGTGGCAACCGGGTATTCGCCGGTGTATGTGGTGGGCCAGCAGGCAGCGTCGAGGATCTATGGCATCAGCCAGTCGACCAGCGGCGGGCCGGGGCAGGTGGAGGCAATCGAGAACGCAACCAGCCTGACCGCTTCGCCGACGATCTCGACCACGCTTCCGGTGGGACGCGGGCCGGTGTATGGGGTGATGACGCTGGACACACGGCGCGCCTTTATTCTGAACCAGACGGATGGGACGGTGTCGGTGATCAATGCGCAGACCAACGCGCTGGATACGCCGGTGACGACGATCCCGGTGGGAGTGCGTCCGGTGTGGGCGGACCTGGCATCGGGCCTGAATGAGCTGGTGGTGCTCAACCAGGGGACGGGCACGTCAAATGGCTCGGTGACGCTGGTCAATATTCCTCTCTGTACGGCGACGGCGCTGCCGACCAACCCGAACTGCAACGCGGCCAACCCGATCGACGCGACCCAGTTCGGCACCGTGGTGGCGACCATTCCGGTGGGCGTCAACCCGATCATGGTGTCGGTGCTGAGCGACTACTCGAGGGCGTATGTGGCCAACGCGGGAACGGGGCTGCCTTGCGTCACAAAGGATCCTGTGACGGGAGTGTGGGCGAACCCTGTGGCAGGAGTGTCGGAGCTATGCACGATCTCGGTGGTGAACCTGACCACGGAGACGGTGACGGCGACGATCCCGATCAACGGGCATCCGGCCTGGATTGCCACGACCAACGCGACGCCAACCGGCAAGGTGTATGTGGTGTGCAAGGACTCGCAGGTGATGACGGTGATCGAGACCGATACGGACACCGTGGACACGACGATTCCGCTGCAAGGGTATGGCGTCAGCGTGCGCATGACGCAGCCGTAAGACTCACCTTCTATTGATCCGATTGCCAAGCCGTCGGAGTAGACTGTGGCTATGAATCTCGCACTCACAGATGCCGGACTGCCAGTTCGTCTCCGCTTCGACCGTCCCATGACGGACGAGGAGTTGATGCGCTTCTGCGCGGCCAACGACCCGCTGCGAGTGGAGCGGAACGCACAGGGAGAGCTTATCGTGATGTCGCCGACGGGAAGTGCAGGGGGTGGTGTCGAAACCGATGTCACCTTGGAGTTTGGCATCTGGGCGCGGCAGGACGGGCGGGGCAAGGTCTTCGGCTCGAACTCTGGGTTCACGCTTCCCGACGGATCGGTACGCGCCGCGGACTGCCACTGGGTGAGCTGGCCGCGATGGAATGCGCTGAGCCGCGAGGACCAGAAGCGGTTTGCGCCAATCTGTCCGGAGTTCGTCATCGAGGTGCGGTCGGAGACGGACAAGCTGCACGACCTACAGGGGAAGATGGAGATGTGGATCGCGAACGGGGCCGAGGTTGCGTGGCTCATCGACCCGCTGGAGAAGGCCGTCACCATCTTTCGCCCCGGCGAGCAGCCGGAGGTCCTCACGCAGCCAACCTCCGTCCAGGGCACCGGCCCCATCGCCGGGTTTGAACTGGTGCCGGCCAGAATTTGGGCGTAGAGGGGTACTGGAGCATTCAGATGGAGGACTGAAGGAGCCAAAGTCGCTTCTGAATGGTTTGCAAAGGTCTCCTAATGCCAATTTGGAATTGACCGATTACACATCAGGTGAAGATAATGAGCATCTCATGTTAGGTGTCCGATACAATCGAGATGAAGAGCCATGAATATACCTTTGAACAATCCGAAAGCAATTGCCGAAGCGGGTGAGCGCATCTACCGGGAAAAGTTTCAAGCTTCCTACGAGACAGAACACCTGGGAGAATATGTCGCGATCAACGTCGGGAAAGAAACTGCCTTCATTGGCACGACACCTGAAGCTGCGTTCGAGTTGGCCCGCAAGGATGACATGCAAGGTATTTTCCATCTCATTCGTGTTGGTTATGCAGGCGCATTCCAGCTCAGTTATCAATACGGACGATATGGCACCCAAGACTGGCTATTTGGATAAGGCGGGCCACCCGCACATAAAAATTCGGGTTTGGGGACTGTCTGCGGACTTCGCAAAGGAGTTTGAAGCCATGATTGACACTGGCTTTTCAGGCTTCCTGATGCTTCCTCTCGTGCAAGCGCTGCCGCTCGCTCTCACGCTTTTTGGCACAACCCAATATGAGCTAGCAGATGGAAGCATGAGCCCAAAGCTATTGGCCCACGGTTCCATAGACCATGAAGGAGAAGTCACGAGTGGACTGATCGCATTGGAGGCTAACGCCAATTGTGGCCCACTCGTTGGCATGGAATTTCTTAGGCAATCAAAGAAATTACTTCTGCTTGGAAGAAACGTGGTCATGCTTCTCGATGAACCTCCAGTCACCGCCGAAGAACCCCCACAAAATCCTCCTGAGCCTGTGGATTCAAAGTGACCCACTACCGCCGCTTCTTTTTGCTTGCCTCATCCTCTGTGGCCTGAGAGCATGACCCATGCGCAACAAGAGAAATAGGGGATGGCTGTACATAGCGATAGCGATATTTCTCGGCACGCTGATCGAATCGCATCAATCCCATCCAATTTCTATCGCATCGCTGCTGGGTGCAGCGGGCATGGCACTACTCATCCTGGCTATCGTCGGCGAGCTTGGCTTTTGGATTTGGACAAAGATTTCAAACTGACGCACCACCGAAAAGGAGCGCTCAAGTCTTTTCCAATCGAAGGATGAGCCTGAAGGTGCGAAGGGTAGGCGAAGCTG
>DAIRTY010000038.1:0-1628 GCA_036803645.1 Acidobacteriaceae bacterium
CGCGGTAGCTGATGGCGTCGATCTTCTCGGTGCAGAACTTGCAGACCTTCTTGCGACGGAAGAACTTGCGTCCGCCAGGGCCGCCGCCAGGGCCGCCGGGGCCTCCTGCGGGGCGTGGTGGGCGTGGGCCGCCGGGACCGGCGTATGCGGGACGCGGAGTGTAGGGTCTTGCTTCCGGTGCGGATTGAGGTGCGCTTGGAACGCTTGTTTCGTCAGCCATTTCGTGATTCCTCTCATCTCTTTCGAGTTGTGCCGGCCAGCTCCAGGCTCGCCATGGAGCCTGGCAACACCCGCGGGGCAGGACGGGTTTGGAAGCGGGTGCGGCGGTTGATTCGTGCGGAGCGCAACGGCAGATGCCGCAGCGCGGATCTTCTGCTCGGCGATTAGACCGTTGCGGCGGCGGGCTCTGCGTCTGTTGCCACAGGCGCTTCCGGCGCTGCAACGACTGCGGCTGCCTTGGGCTCTGGCTCTGCCGCTGCCGCGACGGAAACCGGCGCGGGCGGCGGGGCGATGGGCTGCGCGCTGCGCTTCACCTTCGAGTCGCGCAGGGCCTTCACCTTCGCCAGACGCTTCTCTTCCTCGTCCATGCGCACCGTGATGAACTTGATCACCGGCTCGGAGACGCGCAGGCGGCGTTCGATCTCGCCGATCAGGCTGCCCTCTGCCGCAATGTTCAGCAGAACATAGAAGCCGTCGTTGAACTTGCGGACCGTGTAGGCGAGACGCCGGCGTCCCATCTTCTCCACGCTCTTGACTTCGCCGCCGCCGCTGGTGATGTTGGCCGAGAAGCCTTCGATCAGCTTGTCGAGGTCGGCCTCCTCCACGTCGGGACGTACGATAAACATGATTTCGTAGGTGCGGTTCATTCGTTTACTTCTTTCTGCGAAGTTCTGCTTCGCACCGTGCCGGCGTGTGCTCTGCCTACCCGGTCTGGAAATTCATCTGAGCTGCTCTTGCCGTTGCATTTGTTCTTACTGACCACTTACTACTGACAACTAATCGCTGCTTCTATTGAACTCATTCATCGCGGCGCTCACCCCTTGGGTGAGGACCGCCTCGACTGCGCTTCTGACGCGGTCGAGTACTTCATCCAACACGGCAAGCTCCTGCTTGCGCATTGGCGAGAGCAGGTAGTCCGTGCCGCCTGCCTTCACCTCTGTTCCATCCGCCAGGGGAGGTTTGCCAACCCCGATGCGAATTCGCAACCACTCCTGTGTGCCGAGCGCGCCGGAGACCGAGATCGCTCCGTTGTGCCCGTTCTCCGAGCCGCGCTCGCGAATGCGAAGCGTGCCCAGCGGAAGGTCCAGCTCGTCGTAGATCACAATCACGTCCTGCGACGGGACCGCGATCTCCAACTCCTGAACCAGAGCGGCCACCGAGAGCCCGCTCAGGTTCATGAACGTCTCCGGCTTGGCCAGCAGGACCTCTTGCCCTGCCAGCCTTGCCTTCGCCGTAAGCGCCCTGCTCCGGCGGTTCGCCAGGGTCACACCGCAGTATTCGGCGATGCGGTCCAGCGCGAGAAAGCCGGCGTTATGCGGCGTGAACTGATACTCGATACCGGGGTTGCCGAGACCAATAATCAGTTTCACGCCGCGCGTTCCTCTGCCTTCAACAAACCACTACCAACT
>DAIRTY010000038.1:1728-8041 GCA_036803645.1 Acidobacteriaceae bacterium
ACCAACTGTCTATTCCTACTTCTTCTTGGCGTCCGACTTGGCATCCGGCTTGGCATCTGCCTTGGCGTCCGCCTTGGCATCCGGCGCGGCTTCCGTCTCGCCCTTGCCCTTCTTGGCAACCTCCGGTTCGGTCGGCTCGGCAACCACCTCTTCCACCGCAACCACCTCTTCCTTGATCATGGCGACGTGCGCAACGGTCAAGCCCTCATCGTCGAGGAACTTGATCGAGCCCGAGTGCGGCAGATCGGAGATGTGGACGGCCTGGTTGATCTCTAGCCCGGAAACATCGGCGTCCAGATGGCTTGGGATGTCTGCGGGGAGGCACTCGATCTCGACCTCGCGCAGCACATGCTCCAGAATGCCTCCCTGGGTCTTGACGCCGACCGGCACTCCGATCAACTGAACGGGCACCGAGACGCGGATTGCCTTGTCCATCGCGATGCGCTTGAGGTCGATGTGCAGCAGAGCGCCTTTGATCGGCTCATTCTGCCAGTCGACGATCATCGCCTTGGCCACGGGGGCCCCGGTTACGTCCAGGTCGAAGATGGTGTTGTGGCCGGAGTCGGAGTGCAGAATCTTGATGATGATGCGTGGGTCCACGGTGACGGCGACGGCGGCCTGTCCGGCCCCGTAGACAACGGCGGGAATCTTGCCTTCGACGCGCACGCGACGGGCTGCGTTCTTGTTGAACTTGCCCTCGCGGGGCGTTGCGACGACGGCTGAAATAGTCGATGTTGCCATGTTCTCTTTCCTTTCGGGCACGAAGTGCAGGGAACAGGGATCAGGGAACAGGGAACAGAAGTCCGCCGCTCTCGTCTCTATTTGTTCGACTGCGTATCGCTCCCTTTGCGGATGTACCGCTGTTGCGTTGCGTTGGTGGCGGAGTTCCTGAATAGAGAGGGTAGTCTTGGCAGTTGCCGACTGATCCCTGATCCCTGATCCCTGTTCCCTGCCTCTAATTGAACAGCGTACTGACGCTGGTCTCCATGTGGATGCTCTCGATGGCGCGGCCAAGCAGCCCGGCAATCGATAGCACCTTGATCTTCGGCACCCGCAGCGCGTCTTCGCGCAGCGGAATGGTGTTGGTCACGACCAGCTGCTCCAGCCGTGAATTTGCAATGCGTTCCACCGCCGGGCCCGAAAGCACCGGATGCGAAGCGCACGCATAAACTTTCTTCGCGCCCTGGGCCAGCAGCACATCCACCGTTCCCACAAGCGTTCCGGCGGTGTCGATGATGTCGTCGAGGATGAGGCAAGTGCGGTCGCGTACATCGCCGATCACATGCATCACTTCGGTCACATTCATGTCGGTCCGCCGCTTATCGACGATGGCCAACGGAACTTCCAGCTTCTTGGCGAAGAAGCGCGCTCGCTCCACGCCTCCCGCGTCCGGCGATATCACCGTCAGATTGGGCAGCCCAAGCTCCCGGAAGTAGCTCACCAACACCGGGCTGGCGAAGAGGTGGTCCACCGGAATGTTGAAGAAGCCCTGAATCTGCGCTGCGTGCAGATCGACCAGCAGGGCGCGGTTTGCACCGGCCGTGCTCAACAGGTCCGCCACCAGCTTGGCCGTAATCGCCACTCTCGGCCGGTCCTTGCGGTCCTGCCTTGCGTAGCCGTAGTACGGCATTACAACCGTGATCCTGCCGGCAGAGGCGCGCTTCAGCGCGTCCATCATGATCAGCAGTTCCATCAGGTGCTCATCCACGGGGTGGCATGTGGGTTGTACCAGAAACACATCCACGCCGCGAACATTCTCCAGCAACTGAAAGTAAACCTCGCCGTCGGCGAATCGCTGCAACTTGCTCTCGCCCAGCGGCACGCCGACAAACTTGCAGATCTCCTCGCTCAGAGGGCGATTGGCCGATCCGCAGAAAATCTTGAAGCGCTTGTCTTCATTCAGCCGGGGAGAGCGCTTCCGCTCCGGGGCCGTCTTTGCTCCATCCGCAGCGGCCTTTGCCGCATCGGACTTTTGAGCGTCCATCTTCGACCCATCCGGTTTTGACAGTTCCGGGGATGGCTTTGGTGCAGGCTGGGAGGTTGTTGTTGTCTCCTCAGCCTGCCCTGAAATAGGGGAAAGAACCGCAGTCGTGTATTGGTTGTTCACGTCGAAACCCTCCAGGCTGGTTGACCTTGGGTGCTCCTGCTGCTTTACGTCTTACGGCGCCATTTTTTCTGCGTCGCTACTTCGCCCTGCGAAATATCAGGCTGCAAACTGCGAAACCTGAGACACGGCCCTTCAAACTTCTGCTTCTGAACCTCTACATTCGCGCCCATTGCGGCGCGCTGTGCAAATTCTCAAAAACCGTCCAACTTCCGCGGCATGTTGCTGCCGCCAAAGAACCCTAAGTTGCTCGTCAGCGCTAGCCGCTGACTTGCGCCAGTTGCCGGCCAACTCAGCCGACCGTCTGCGCTTGCTGTTGACCCGCGCGGACCATTCATTCGCTCTCCTCGTTCCGTGCGTCGACTTTTGGCTGGGCGACCAGGATTCGAACCTGGACTGAGTGCGTCAAAGGCACTTGACCTACCATTAGTCGATCGCCCAGTACGGTTGCCGGTGTTCCCTGCCGGCAATCATCACTCTGCGAACATTCTGCGCCAGTACTCTGGTCGGGGCAAGGTCTCCGTAAGGATGGCCTTGCAGCCGGTAGCCTGAACGCGTTGTTGAGCCGCCATGGCATCTGCCTCGGACCGGTAAAGTCCAAACAGAGTGGAGCCTGAACCCGAGAGCGCCGCGTAAAACGCAGTGCCACTCGAATCGCCCGTCGTGCCCGTAGACACGCCAGCCGGAGTTCCCATCAATAAACGCTTGATTTCACGCAGGAGGGGATACTGAGGAAAGACGACCGATTCAAAGTCGTTTTCGATCCCGGTGCGGACAAGCGCGAGAAGGGTGTTCTCGGCCAGACCGTTCCATGTGCTGCCGTGTTCGGAAGATTCTTCCTCCAAACCACCTTGTTTTATCTCAAGGCCGCGGCCACGAACGATACCGGATGTGTCAGGCGTTTGCTCTGTCTCAGGAATAAACCCAAAATCCACAGGGCCATCCCGAAGAACAGTTGCGTAAACGTGACTCAACTCCTCTAGCCTATCGGGTTGCGCAGGGGAAGTCAAACCGCCGACGGCTGTTCCCTGTTCCCTGTTCCCTGTTTCCCGCCTCTCATCCCAGTCGCGGAATGCCTGCGGCGTCGAAACACCTACCTCCGGCACCGCGATGACGCACCACGTCGCGGGCAGATCCGGCATCGCCTCGACGCACTCGCCGCGCCCCGTTCCCATCACGGCGCCCCCAAGCAGGAACAGCGGCACGTCCGATCCAGCCTCCGCGGCCAGCTCCATCCGGGCTGTCCCGGATAGCGAAAGCCGCAGCTCATGCTCCAGGCCGTTCAGCGCCGCCGCCGCGTTCGCCGAACCCGCGCCCAGCCCGCCCTGCACCGGCAGATTCTTCTCAATGTGGATGGCAACCTCGGCCGCGACATTCGCCCGCGCCAGTGCCAGCTCCACCATCTTCCACGCCGTATTGCGCGCATCGGTCGGAACCTGCGGGTGGTTCGTCGTCAGTGTGATTCTGGACTCGCCAGTGGTTGGTTTAGCCTCCACCGTTACCAGATCGTGCAGTGCCAGCGTCTGATAGAGCGTCGCCAGCTCATGAAAGCCATCCGGCCGCACCGGCCCAATCGCCAATCCCAGGTTGATCTTCGAGTAAGAACAGACACGCGTAGCCATCAAATCATTCTAAGACTATCCATATAGTGGCTACCCGGTCAGCGGTCCATTCAGCTTTCTGCCGCAGTAAATGACGACCAAGCTATCCTGTCAGCAGCGTTCCATCGCGTTCTCTGGAGTTGCCGTAATGCGTCTCAATCTCCGCGTCTCCGCATGTTGCATCGCCCTGGCGTTCTCGGGTGTATCTATCGCGGCCCAGAGCGGTGTCCAGCAGGCAGCCCCGCCCAACCCATATGCCATCGTCAGCCCGCCACCCACGCTGGCACGGCACGCGATGGTGGTCAGCATCCACCACGATGCCTCCGACGCCGGCGTCGAAGTCCTCAAATCCGGTGGCAATGCGGTGGACGCAGCCGTCGCGGTCGGGTTCGCGCTCGCGGTCGTCTTCCCGCAGGCGGGCAACCTCGGTGGCGGCGGATTCATGCTCGTCCGCATGAAGACGGGCGAAACTCACTTCCTCGACTACCGTGAGCGCGCTCCCGCCACCGCCACCGCCGGAATGTATCTCGACACGCAGGGCAACGTCGTCGCGGGCCTCTCCACCACGGGCTACAGGGCCATCGGCGTGCCCGGCACGGTCGCAGGGCTCATCTACGCGGAGAAGACCTATGGCCGTCTCACCCTCGCACGGGTAATGGTCCCGGCGATCCGCCTCGCCAGCCAGGGCTACATCCTGTCCGAGGAAGAAGCTCGCAACCTCGCCGCCGCAAAGAACCTCGCTATGTTTCCCGACTCGCGCCGCATCTTCCAGCGCGACGGCAATTTTCTCAAGCCCGGCGACCGCTTCACTCAACCGGAGCTTGCCTCAACTCTGAAACGCATCGCCGCCGATCCTGCGAGCTTCTACAAAGGTCCGATGGCGAGCGAGCTAGCCGCTTCGATCCAGAAAGGCGGCGGCCTCATCACCACCGCCGACCTCGCCGCTTACCGGGTCAAGGACCGCACTCCACTCACCGGAAGCTATCGCGGCTATCAGATCGTCACCGCGCCGCCGCCCTCCGCCGGCGGCATCGTGCTCCTCGAAATCCTCAACATCCTCTCCGGCTACGACCTCGCCAAGATGGGCGACCGCTCGCCCCAGCAGGTCCACCTCATCACCGAGGCCTTCCGCCGCGCCTACAAGGATCGCGCCGACTACCTCGGCGATCCCGACTTCGTCGCTGTACCCATCGCCCAGATGGCCTCGCCCGCCTACGCCGCCGCCTGGCGCAAATCAATCCAGTCCATCGCGCCATCGCCCTCGGCAACGCTCATTCGCCCCGCCGGTTTCCTGCCTCCGCCGCCTGTTTCGCCGCGCACCACGGCGCACGAGTCGACCGAGACCACGCACTTCTCCGTCGTCGATGCCGAGGGCAACGCCGTCTCCAGCACCTATACCCTCAACGGACTCTTTGGCTCCGGCGTCACAGCAGGCCCACTCGGATTCCTGCTCAACGACGAGATGGACGACTTCACCTCCGCACCCGGCGCGCCCAACATGTACGGCCTCATCCAGGGTCCCGCCAACGCCATCGCTCCCGGCAAGCGCCCACTCTCCAACATGACGCCGACCATCGTGCTCAAGGACGGCAAACTCCTGCTCGTCCTCGGCTCGCCCGGCGGATCGACCATCATCACCACCGTCGCCAACGACATCATCTCCATCCTCGACAACGGCCTCAATGTGCAGCAGGCGGCGGACGCCCCGCGCTTCCACCATCAATATCTCCCCGACGTCCTCCAGGTCGAAAAGGCCTTCCCGCTTCCTGTCCTCGACGCGCTCAAAGCCAGCGGCTACGCGGTCAGCCGCATCAATGAGGCCGACGAGAAGAACCCCGGCGTCTGGGGCGACAGCGAGATGATCTATATCGACCCCAACTCCGGCACGCTGCTGGGCGGCGACGACCAGCGCCATCAATTCGGCAAAGCCGCGGGATATTAATCCGCGCTGATTCACTGTCTACGCGCCGCTGCTGTACCTTTAACAGCAATGCAACCCGGAATCTCCACTCACGTCTTCTTCCAGCACCGCCTGCACTCCGGCCTGCTGGACGCCCTCGCCGCCGCCGGCGCGCAGACCGGCGGTTCCATGACAATCGAAGTCTTCGCCGCGCGCCACCACTTCGACTACACCGATGCGGCCGCCGTGCGCGAGCTCGCCGCCTGGTTCCGCTCCAACGATGTGCGCGCCGTGCTGCATCAGCCCATCTATATCTCGGAGGGTGGGCGCGACTTCAGCAGCGCGGACGCGTCCCAATGGTCGCGCCACGTCGCGCCCAATCTCGACCTGATCGCCTCCGAGAAGTCCCACCGAATCGCCGCCATGGACGAGGTCAAGCGCGCCATCGAGTCTGCCGAGCAGGTCCCCTTCACCGCCGTCGTCCTGCACCTCGGCCTCAAGGACGCCGCCTGGGACGAGCCCGCCCTTGAGCGCTCGCTCACTGCCATCGAGCACCTCAAAGCCTTCGCCACCCCGCTCGGCGTGCGCCTGCTGCTGCAAAATTTGCAGAACGAGGTCGCCACGCCGGAACACCTGCTCACCATCCTCAAGACCGGCCACTTCGACTCGGTCGGTGTCTGCCTCGACGTCGGCCACCTCCACCTCGCC
>DAIRTY010000038.1:8141-12279 GCA_036803645.1 Acidobacteriaceae bacterium
CGGCCACTTCGACTCGGTCGGTGTCTGCCTCGACGTCGGCCACCTCCACCTCGCCATGCCCGCCGAGGGCGCGCCGCAAGACTCCGGCGTTGCCGCTGCCGTCGAACTCCTCGGCTCGCGCATCGCCCAGGTGCATCTGCACGACAACCACGGCGCCTTCGCGCACGTCGGAGCCCTCAGCAACACTGTAGATAGCAAGGACGAGCACCTATGGCCCGGCTTTGGCACCATCGACTGGCCCGCCGTCTCCTCCGCGCTCGCCACGCTGCCCGCCGCCACGCCCGCCGTTCTGGAGATCGCCACCAACCGCGACGAGCCCGTCGAATCCGTCACGCGCAAGGCTGAAGCAGCCTTCCGCGCACTCGCAAACCCGCAATCCACGCGCACTTCGCAGAATATGTAACCGAAAATGATATTAATGAGTGTCTTATGAGTGAATTAGAAACAAAATCAGTTACAAATCCTCCCATCGCCACCATCTCCTCGCTCTCCGCCCACGTCGGCGACTCCGTCACCCTCCGCGGTTGGCTCTACAACATGCGCCAGAGCGGCAAGCTGCTCTTCCCCATCTTCCGCGACGGCACGGGAACCATCCAGGGCATCGTGCCCAAGGCCGCCGTCTCCGAAGAAGTCTTCGAGCGCGTCAAGTCCCTCACCCAGGAGTCCTCCGTCATCGTCACCGGCAGCGTCCGCGCCGACTCGCGCGCCCCCTCCGGCTTCGAACTGGATGTCGCCAACCTCGAGATCGTTCACCTCGTCCCCGCCCCCGATCCCTTCCCCATCTCGCACAAGGAGCACGGCACCGACTTCCTCATGGAGCATCGCCACCTCTGGATGCGCACGCCGCGCCAGTCCGCCATCCTGCGCATCCGCGCCACCATCATGCGCGCGGCACAAGAATATTTCGATACCAACGGCTTCATCCGCACCGACCCGCCCATCTTGACTCCAGCGGCGTGCGAGGGCACCAGCACGCTCTTCGAGCTGGACTACTTCGGCGACCCGGCATTCCTCACCCAGTCCGGCCAGCTCTACGTCGAGGCCACCGCGCTCGCCCTCGGCAAGGTCTACAGCTTCGGCCCGACGTTTCGCGCGGAGAAGTCGAAGACGCGCCGCCACCTCACCGAGTTCTGGATGATCGAGCCCGAGGTCGCCTTCATGGACCTCGAAGGCGACATGCAGCTCGCCGAGGCCCTCCTCACCCACATCGTCACGCGCGTCCTCGAACTGCACCGCGCCGACCTCAAGGTCATCGGCCGCGACATCGCGAAGCTCGAAGGCGTCATCGCCCCCGCACCCGACACAGCCACAGAGCCGGGTGCCCCAGGTTCGGCGGCATCATCGCCTAACCTGGGATGGAGCACCACCACCCCGCGCTTCCCCCGATTGAGCTACGACGAAGCCCACGAAATGCTCGAAGCCGCGTTCAAAGCCGGCAAGCTGGAAGCCCCGCACATCTACGGTGACGACCTCGGCTCGCCCGACGAGACCTACATCTCCTCCCAGTTCGATAAGCCTGTCATGATCCACCGCTACCCCGCCGCCACCAAGGCCTTCTACATGCAGCCCGACCCGGCCGACCCCACCAAGGCCCTCTGCGTCGACGTGCTCGCGCCCGAGGGCTACGGCGAGATCATCGGCGGCTCGCAGCGCGTCGACAGCTACGACCTCCTCCGCGCCCGCATCCTTGAACACAACCTGCCCCTCGCCGCCTTCGAGTGGTACCTCGACCTCCGCCGTTACGGCTCCGTCCCCCACTCCGGCTTCGGCATGGGCATCGAGCGCGTCGTCGCCTGGCTCTGCGGCCTAGACCACGTCCGAGAAACCATCCCCTTCCCCCGCACCCTCAACCGCATCTACCCGTAGGAGATTGGTATGCAGGCAGGCTGGTTCGGCGATCGATATGACCATCTCAAATGGTCGGTACTCTTGCGGCTGGCGAGTAAAGAGCAAGCAATTTTGTATGTCGCGATGCTTCGCGGGACTGACCAGAAGCAGCGGGCGATAAGACTATGTGATCCGTCAGTTATGGCGTACTTCAAATCGCTGGGATGCCCTTGTCCTAAACCCACGCTGGAGCGCATTGTTGAACTCGATGCAAGAATCAAGTTGTTTGCAACTCGTCTGCCCGAAAAGGGTGAAGAAAGGCGCAGGTATTTTCGGGAGGTCTGTGAGTTAATCGGCCAGGTCGGGCGCAACTCATTTTGCGTGTTTCTCGATCCGGATACCGGAATGGCCCCTGATGGGTCAGGGAAACACGTCAGCTATGAAGAATTAAGAATGATCTGGGATTCGCTGCGCACAGGAGATAGACTCGTCGTCTATCAGCACGCCTGGCGGCCTAAGGGAGGCGAATGGCATTCAATCGCTCAGGCAAACCTCGCTGGAGCACTGGGACTTGACCCGGAGTCAATCGCTCAGGAGCCTAGAGAGAAAACGAATGTAGCCTTTCTCACGACGGTCAAGCAATAGGGATTCAAACCAGGCCAATCATCCCTGCATCTCCGATGTGTGGGTACGAACCACATACCCCTTGACACTCGGGTTTACACTAAGAACATGGTTAAGCGCGTAGCCAAATCCGGAAGCACGACCCTCCTCACCAAGGACGACCGAGCCTACCTCCTCGCTTTCAAGCAGGCCGCACGGCGCCACGTCAAGAAGGTCACGCGTACCCGCGCAGCTGCTATGCAGGAATTGGTCGACGCGGGTATCTACGCGCCAAGCGGCAAACTCAGGAAGCAGTACCGTTCCGTTGCATAAACTCTCAGCCTCCTTTGTCCTCGGCTACCACGGCTGCGACGCGGCTGTCGCCGAACGGCTTCTGAAGAATCTGGCTTTCAAACCATCCCATAACGACTACGACTGGCTGGGTGAAGGCGTCTACTTCTGGGAGGCGAATCCTCTCCGCGGACTTGAGTTCGCCAGAGAGTCGTTGAAACGGAAGGACTCGAAGATCAAGAAGCCAACCGTCGTTGGTGCCGTCATCGACTTGGGGTACTGCCTCGATCTGACAACCAGTCGTGGCCTTCAACAAGCCAGGTCAGCCTACGAGGAATTGAAGTCCGTATTCGACACGGCGAATCGTCCCCTGCCGCAGAATCAAACAGACGGACTGCGCCGTAACCTCGATTGCCAGGTCATCAACTACGTGCACCGCCTCGAAGCCGGGCGAGGCAATCCGCTCTTCGATACCGTCAAGGGAATCTTCATTGAGGCTCCGGACCTATATCCCGGCTCCGCCTTCGGCTCGAAGAATCACATTCAAATCGCCGTTCGCAACCTCGATTGCATCAAGGGCGTCTTCCGCGTCCCCAAAGCCCATCTCGCAGACTGACAGCGTTGGCTCAAATCCGATACGGCACCCGCACTCCAGCCGTCCCCGCCGGAAAATCCTTCACATTCCGTGTCACCAGTTGCCGCCCTGCCGTCTCTGCCGTCGCAAGAATGATCGCGTCCGGCAGCTTGATCTTCCTCTGTCGCCGGTTTGCCGCCGCTCGCTCGGCCACGGCGGGCGTCACTGGCAGGCAGGCAAAGTTCGCAAGCAAGGCCCGCAGCACCGCCTCCTCCTCCGGCGTCGCCGCCCCGGTCAGCACCTCGATCCAGGTAATCACGCTGATCGCCGGGTCCGCGCTTCGCTTCAGCTCTCGCGTCGCCTGGCCCACACCGTTCAGGTGGTCGATCAGGATGTTGGTGTCGAATAGCTCGCTCACGGCTGCCAATTCGCTCAGGGCTGCTAAGTCGCTCACCGCTCCCACTCGCCGCGCATCCGGTCCTGGTACGCCACGCCATCCACGCCGCGGTCCTTCCATAGCCCGAACGAGTCCTCCACCCCCGGCCGGTTCTGGGTAAGGAATCCCGTCACCGCCAGCCGGATCAACTGCGTCCGCGAGGTCTTGCGCGCGCGGCTCAGTTCATTCAGCTGCTTCAGGTCAGTCTCCGGCAAATCCACCAGTGTTCGCATCCGAGCCTCCTGATATACGGCTATGATATCACACTGAACCGGGTGCCCATTCATCGCGGCTTTGTCGTATGCGATGAGTGGGCAGGCGTCCCGCGCGAACCGCTCTCCTCCAACCCACCCCAATCTAACCGCCAGCCTTAAAACGGAAGGGCACGCGTTGCCGCGTGCCCTTCA
>DAIRTY010000039.1:0-11964 GCA_036803645.1 Acidobacteriaceae bacterium
GACCGATGCGTCTCGATCGCGAACCGCAGCAATGTTGGGTATACCGTTGCCATCTGGTTTATGAGCTTTGCGTCGAAACATTCTTCCTGCCTATGGGTTTGCACTGATAGCTACACGGAACCGGGGCCGGGCATGGCCTATATACTGACCGCACGGAAATCTCTAAAGACAGGTTCGGGCCTGAGTCGAATCAAGCTGGTGTGGCATGAACTTCTATTGGATCGCGGCAACGACGATGGCGTTCCTGGGTATGGGAACGGCGCGCGCGCAGAAAACCGCAGCCTCCGGGGTAGACCCGGTATTTGAAGCGCCGACGGCGCTGGCTCCGCAGAACCGCATTGACGAGCTGGTCTTCGCGCACTGGAAACAGATGGGCGTGGAGCCCACGCGTCTCTCGTCCGATGCGGTATTTGTGCGGCGCGCCTATCTGGATGTGATTGGCACCCTGCCGACAGCCGCCGAGGCGCAGAAGTTTCTCGCCGATCCAGACCCGCGCAAGCGCAGCCTGCTGATCGACGAGCTGCTCGAGCGCGCTGAGTTCGCCGACTACTGGGCCATGCGCTGGAGCGACGCGCTGCGCATCAAGGCCGAGTTCCCCATCGAACTGTGGCCCAATGCGGCGCAGAGTTATCACCACTGGATCCGCGAGTCGCTGCATCAGGACAAGCCCTACGACGAGTTTGCCCGTGAGCTGTTGACGGCAAGCGGAAGCAACTTCCTCGTGGCCCCGGCCAACTTCTACCGCGCAATGCAGGACAAGGCCCCGAAGACGATTGCGCGCACCGTGGCGCTGACCTTCATGGGGACGAAGGCTGAGAACTGGCCGCCGGGGAAGCTGGCCCAGATGGCGGTCTTCTTCTCGCATGTGGGATACAAGCCGACGCGGGAGTGGAAGGAAGAGATCGTCTTCTTCGACCCGACGGGCGAGGAGGGTGGCGTCAAGCGAACCACGCCGGAGCTGGCCGCAGTCAGCCTGCCGCGAGCCGCCGTGCTCCCCGACGGAAAGCGGGTGAGGCTGGATGGGGACGAGGACCCGCGCAAGGTCTTTGCCGACTGGCTGACGACGTCCGACAATCCGTGGTTCAGCCGGGCGATTGTGAACCGCGTCTGGTTCTGGCTGATGGGCCGCAGGCTGACGGCCGATCCCGATGAGACGGGACCGAGTGCCACGGTGGAGAATGCCGCGCTGGTCAACTATCTGCAGCAGGAGCTCGTGCGTTCGCACTTCAATCTGAAGCATATCTACCGGCTGATCCTGACCTCGGAGACCTATCAGCTCTCTTCGCTGCCGCAGGGCGATGCGGCGAAGAGCCGCGCGCACTTTGCTTCCTATTCACCGCGCAGGCTCGACGCAGAGGTGCTGATCGATGCGCTCTGCCAGGTGACCGGCACCAGCGAGGACTATTCCAGCGCGATTCCCGAGCCCTTCACCTTCATGCCGCAGGGACAGCGCGCCATCAGCCTGCCCGATGGCAGCATCACCAGCTCGTTTCTGGAGCAATTCGGCAAGCCTGCGCGCGACACCGGGCTCGAAACCGAGCGCAACAACACATCTACCGGCGCGCAGCGGCTGCACATGCTGAATTCGTCGCATATCCAGAAGAAGATTCAGCAGGGCCCGGCGTTGCAGGACCTGCTACGCAATGCGAAGAGCGGCGACGATCTGATCAACTCGCTCTATCTGACGATTCTTTCGAGGACGCCGTCGGCGGAAGAACGCGCCATTGCCAAACAGCGCCTGCAATCGGGGCTGCGGCGGGACGCAGTGACCGACCTGTCCTGGGCCATGATCAACAGCACGGAGTTTCTCTACCGACACTAAGCACAACCGGCACGAAGCACTCGCAGTCGGAAGGAACAATGCCATGAAGAACGATGAGATGCAGGGAACAGAACCAACGGTCCGCTCGTTGACGCGGCGCACTCTGATGCAAGGCTCATTTTTGAGCGCGGCGGCTTTGATGGCGCGCGGCTTCAGCCTGCCTGCATGGGCTACAACTCCCGCTCCCATCGTGACGACCGGCAAGGCAAAGTCGGTCATCCAGATATGGATGTGGGGTGGCCCAGCGCATCTGGACACATTCGATCCCAAGCCGGAGGCCGGCTCCGACTATAGCGGCCCGTTGGACCATCCGATCGCCACCAACGTCAGCGGCATCCAGATCGGAGAGCTGATGCCGCTGCTGGCCAAGCAGACCGATAAATACTCGCTGATTCGCAGCATGACGCATGGTCTCTATGCGCACGAGACAGCCTCCTACACGGTGCAGACGGGGCGGTTGAGCGGCGGCCACGAGGTCTTTCCAAATGTGGGTGCGGTGGTCTCGCTCTTCAAGGGAACCCGCGCCGGATACACGGGACTCATCCCTCCCTACATCGTGTTGACGGAGCCGCAGGGCCGCTTCGCCGAAGAGGGATTCATGGGTCAGCAGTACAAGCCATTTGCCACGGGCGGCGATCCGAATCAGGCGCGCTTTGCGGTCGAGGGCGTGGTCGTCCCCGGCGTCAGCGACCAGCGCCAGAAGGACCGCCGAGCGCTGCTGCATCAACTGGATTCGCTGGGCCATGCGTTGAAGGACGATCCGCAGATCGCCGCGCTCGATGCCACAGAAAAACAGGCCTATGAGCTGATCCTCGGCGACGCGGGCAAGGTCTTCGACCTGTCGCAGGAGAAAGACGACCTGCGCGACCGCTACGGAAGAACCACCTTCGGGCAGTCCTGTCTGGCCGCGCGCAGGCTGGTGGAGAAAGGCGTCCCTTACGTCACCATCAACTACAACGCGGGCTGGGACACGCATAAGCAGAACTTCCAGACCATGCGGCGCAGGCTGCCGGAGATGGACAAGGGTCTGTCTACCCTCTTGCAGGACCTCTCGGACCGAGGACTGCTGGAGAGCACGGTGGTGTGGTGGTGCGGCGAGTTCGGACGCAAGCCAAAGGTGGACTGGGAGGCCCCGTGGAACGGCGGACGCAATCACTGGGGATCGGTCTTCAGCGCACTGGTGGCTGGCGGCGGCTTCCAGGGCGGGCATGTGGTCGGCTCGTCCGACGCGCGCGGCGAAGAGGTGAAGAGCAGGCCCGTCTATCCGCTCGATCTGATCGGCAGCATCTACCAGCAGATGGGAATCCCGCCGGATGCGCGCCTGCCCCATCCCGAAGGACTCGACGTCACCACGATCCCCTCGAAGGCCGAAGGTCTGCCAATGGCCGGATTACTGAAGGAGCTGGTGTGATCCTGCGCTGCAAAAATGTCTGCGTCATGACTCTGCTGGCCTGCTGTGCAACCATGGCGTCGGCACAGCAGGGCACGCCTCACGCGGGCTACGTCTATCCGGCGGGCGGACAGCAGGGCACCAGCTTTGAAGTGGTGGTTGGCGGCCAGTTCCTGAACGGCGTCAGCGGCGCGCTGATCACAGGCAATGGCGTCAGCGTCTCTGTGCTGGAGTGGGTCAAGCCGATCCAGCCGGGAGAGGCCAGCACCATGCGCGACCGGCTGAAGGTGTTGATGGACAAACAGCGGGGGATTGCCCCTGCGGCGAATCCTGTAAATAATCCAGCAGTTAGTCCGTCTAATAATTCGGCAGTCAATCCTGCGATTAATCCGGCAAATAGTTCTGCAAATAATCTTAAGCCCGCGGCAGCGGCCGGATCTTCCGCAATTAAACTGACCGACGCGGAGTTGAGCGAAGTTCGCGATCTGCGCCAGAAGCTGCTTCTCTTCCAGAGGCGCACAACCAACGTGTCCATCGCGGAGAAGGTCCGGCTGAAGATCAGTATCTCCTCCGATGCGCCGGCCGGACAGCGTGAGCTGCGCCTGTCCGCGGCCAGTGGCATCACCAATCCGCTGTACTTTATCGTGGGCCGGCTGCCGGAGTGGAGCAAGCCGCCAGCCGGAAGCGTGACCCAGAGCGACCTCGACGAACAACTGAAGCAACCCAATAAAGGCACGACGAATAACCCTCCACCAACGCCCGTCGTAGAGCTGACAACGCCTCTGTTGGTCAACGGACAGGTCACTCCGGGCGGTGTGGACCAGTATCGCTTTCATGCGCACAAGGGCGAACACCTGGTTGTGGCGGCCAGCGCGCGCGAGCTGATTCCCTACATCGCCGATGCGGTTCCGGGCTGGTTCCAGGCCTCTCTGACGCTCTACGACGCCAGCGGCAAGGAGCTGCAATACGCCGACCATTACAGCTTTCATCCCGACCCGATTCTGCTCTACGAGGTCCCCTCCGACGGCGAATACACCCTCGCAATTCACGACTCGATCTATCGCGGCCGCGAGGACTTCGTCTACCGCGTGGCGCTGGGCGAGATTCCATTTGTGACCGGCATGTTTCCCCTGGGCGGCAAAGCCGGCGCAAAGACGCCAGTCGAGTTCACCGGATGGAACCTGGGCCAGTCGCGGATAACCCAGCATTCGCGCAGCAAAGACAAGGGCTTGGAATTGCTCGCGCCGGATAATGTGGAACTGGACGCGCGGCCCTTTGCACTGGACACTCTGCCCGAGAGCGCTGCGAAGGACCAGAACCATTCGCGGGCAGATGCGCAGAAGATTTCGCTGCCCATGATCGTGAATGGACGGGTGAGCCAGCCCGGAGAGTGGGAGTACTTCCAGTTCAAGGGAAAGGCCGGAGAAGCGGTCGAGGCCGAGGTCTATGCGCGCAGGCTCGATTCTCCGCTCGACTCAATCCTCACGCTGACCGACGCCAGTGGCAAGGTGCTGGCCTCCAACGACGACTTCGTTGACGAGAGCGCCGGCCTCATCACCGATCAGGCAGACTCGCGCATTCTGGTTCATCTGCCCGCCGATGGCAGCTACTTTCTGCGCCTTGGCGATACGCAGCAGAACGGCGGCCCGCAGTATGCCTATCGCCTGCGTGTGAGCGCTCCGCAGCCCGACTTTGAACTGCGCATCACGCCTTCCAGCATCAACGCACGGGCGGGTTCGGTCGTGCCAATCACCGTCCACGCACTGCGCCTTGGCGGTTTCGACGGCGACATTGTGGTCAAGCTCAAGGATGCTCCTCAAGGCTTCCTGCTCAGCGGCGATGTGGTTCCCGGCAACCAGTCGCAGGTGCCGATGACGCTGAGCGTTCCCCTCCAGGGCGGCAACCGCACCGGCCATCTGTCGCTGCTAGGTTTCGCCACGGTCGGAGGCAAACAAGTGCAGCGCAGCAGCCTCCCAGCAGACGATTGGGAGCAGGCCTTCTTCTATCACCACCTGGTGACAACCACCGAGATGCTGTTGACGGTGAGTGGACAGCAGAGGCGGCCCGCGGGATGGGCCGCTTCCTGGGACCATCCACTGGAGTTGCGACAAGGACAGCCCGCAATGGTGAGGTTCGATCTGCCGCCCGCTCTGAACGGACAAGTAAAGTTTGAGCTGAACGACCCGCCGCCGGGCATCGCGATTAGCCGCACAACGCCTGTCGAGGGCGGAGTTGCCGTCTACCTGATCGCGGACAAGGCCAGGGCCGCCTCTGGGCTGCGTGGAAACCTGCTGATCTCGACCATCATTGAGCGTCCAAACCCGCAGGGCAACGGGAAAGTTGTGACCCAGACTATGTTGATGCCGGCGCTGCCCTTTGAAGTCTTCGCAGCCGCGGCCCAGCCAGATGCAACCCATGACTCCGCTGCGTTGCAACAACCGAAGTAACACGATTTTTTCTACAGCAACCACGAAGGGAACCGATGACAATGCTGCTTGACCTGGAAAAACCAACAGAAACACACACGCCGATTGTCCGCCGCGCCATCACCAACCTGAATGCGCTGGACGAAGCATCCGATTACGGCAGCGCCTTCTCCCGCGGGCTGCGGCTGGACTTCAACGGCGTGACGATGCTGCTGATCTCCGGCACGGCCAGCATCGATGAACAGGGAAGGTCGGTGCATATCGGCGACTTCAGCGCGCAACTGCGCCGCACCTTCGACAACATCACCGCGCTCCTGCAGGTCGAGGGAGCGACCTGGAAGGATGTGGTGCGCACGCGCTGCTTCCTGCGCGACATCGACCGCGACTATGCCGACTTCAATCGTGGAAGAAATGACTTCTATCGCGAGCAGGGACTGGATCCATTCCCGGCTTCTACCGGGATTCAAGCAAAACTATGCCGGCCGGAACTGCTGGTGGAAATTGAAGCCATGGCAATGTTCCACACAAAATAAGTAGAGCGTCAGGAATCAGCAGGCCTGTGGCTTGTTTCAAGTCCTCATTCTGGCGCAGCCCCCAGCGCCGTCATTCCACCATGAGTCCTCATTCTGTCGCAGCCCCCGCGAGTCGTCATTCTGGCGCAGCCAGAATCTCAGTATTTTGTTTGTAGCGCCTCTGCATCTTCAGCAGATCAGCTCTGAATGAACCGGCGTTCCGATCACTCACCAGCTTCTAAGCCTCTTATTTTGATTGATTTATAAATGGTGGGCACAGCAGGATTCGAACCTACGACTTCCACCGTGTGAAGGTGGCACTCTACCGCTGAGTTATGCGCCCGGCACGCGCCTGGAGCCCATCCGGCATCCGGCAACACCGTACCTATCCAGCATACACGGGGATGCCCCGCTACACTAGACGCGGTTTCACGGATTCTGTGTTCTGGTCAGGATCGTGCAGTCTGGTTTTTCTTGGGGGGAAAACCACGCGTGCGACGAGAGCCCCGGAACCGCCAACTATGAAACCGCTCTGCCGAGGCAACTTCCACCAATCCAGTTCACGGGCCCGCCAAGTACAATAGGCAAGCCAGATGTCCCCTCCGCCGCAGAATCCGCCCGGTCCCTGCCCCCCGTCGTCCCATCCCGCCGGAACGCCTCTTCACGGCGCTGCGCACGTCCTCACGGACGACCGGCCCGGTGACCGGCCCGACGACAAAATTCAGGCGGATTTTGACGCGACAGCGCAACCTCACGACGAAGGCGGGGTTATGGAAGATATGGCAACGCTGGCCGTCAACCCGGGTCTTCTCGATGGGGTTCTACAGCCGTCTGTCGCGCAGGGATCGACGCACTTCCCCGAGATGGAAGACTCCGCCATCATGTTGGAGCTGCGCGATGGCAATTTGTCCGGCTTCGATTTTCTCATTCAGAAGTACCGCAGGCCGATCGTCAACTTCATGTACCGCATGGTGCATAACCAGGCCATTGCAGAGGAGCTTGCCCAGGAGGTCTTCCTGCGTGTCTACCGTTCGCGCCAGACATACCGCGCCGAGGCCCGCTTCAGCACCTGGCTCTATCGCATCGCCACCAACCTCGGCGTCAACTACGCCCGCGACACACGCCACGAGCGCGCCGCCTCCACCATCTACCTCGATCAGGCGGACCCTGACACCGGCCTTACGCCCGACGTCGCAGATAGCACCATTAGCTCCGAGGACAGCCTGCTTCGCCGTGAACGCATGAGCGCCATCCGCCAGCACGTCATGGAGCTGCCCGAACGCCAGCGTATGGCCGTCCTCATGCACAAGTACGAGGGCATGGACTACAAACAGATCGGTGACGTCCTCAAGCTCAGCGAGTCCGCCACCAAATCATTGCTCTTCCGCGCCTACCAGACCCTGCGCGAGAAGTTGAAGGAGTTTATATAGAGGAATATTTTGTTGATGACGACTCGCCCCTATTTGTAGGGCCTGCTTTCGCAGGAGGTCGATTGAACGGATGAACGGCGGTTGAACTCGCCGCCCGCTTTACACAGCAAGACGCGCAAGGCTGCTACAAGATGCGTCGCCGAAGGAAAGGAACAACCACGATGAACTGCAAACTCTGCCATGCCGCTCTGCCCAATCTGTTGTTGGAGCCCGCCGCGCCCGAAAACGCCGCTGCACACGACCACATCGCCGCCTGCGCCCCCTGCGCGCATCAACTCGCCACGCTCCAGGCCACCCTTTCTCTACTCGACTCCTGGCAGGCCCCCGAGGTCTCGCCTTACTTCGACCAGAAGTTGGCCGTCCGCTTCCGCGAGGCCCAGTCCACCCCCTCCGACGGCTGGTTTCAGCGGTTCAGGGCGCGCCTGCTCTTCAATACCGGCCGCCACCTCCGCCCCGCGCTTGCAGGGGCACTGGCCCTTGTGCTCGTCGTCGGTGGAGGCAGCTTCGGCATCGCCACCTTCCAGCATCCTCACCCGGTCGAGGCTTCCGCGGTCGTCAACGACTTCCAACTGCTCGACAAGAACGAGCAGGCGCTGCAACAGATGGATCAGCTCCTCCAGGACGACGCGCCCGCCGCAGACAGTGGCGCCACGTCTCATCGGATATAAGTACGTCCTCGCGGATCCTGGCTGTCTGCCTTGCAATCGCCTCTTCCCGCAGGCCGCGGAAGAGAGATTGCAGATTGGAGAAATGAGTATGGAAAGATTCAGGTTCGGAAAGAAGGCTAACAAATCTCCCCCAATCCTCGTCCTTCGCAGTAGACTTCCAGATACCGCAAGGGAGGCAGGCGAATGTAAATGAAAATGGAATACGATCCCATCTGAAAGGATTCCGCCCGTAGAGCATCCCCTTTTCGTTGTTTTGCTTCCGCCAGACGCAAGAAACTCATCATGAAATTGCATCTTCCAATCCGGTTCTGTCTTGGCACGGCATTCGTTCTGCTGTTTGCCGCCGCGCCGGCGCTGGCTCGCGGCCCCAAACCTCCTTCTCCGCCACCCCAGCCTGCCCCCAGGGCTTCGCGTTCCGTGCCGCCCCGCCCCGCCGCCAGACCCGCCCAGAATCAGGAACATATTCCGCAGTGGATGGCCAACCACAGTAATCTCCCAATGGCCGAGCAGCAGCGCGCGCTGGAGGACCTGCCCGGCTTTCACGAGCTGCCCCCGCAAACCCAACAGCACTATCGTGACCAGTTGGCCCGGTTCAACAGCATGACTCCGCCACAGCGCGCCCGGATGCTCGAACGCAACGAGGCCCTGGAGCACATGACTCCGCCCCAGCGTCGGCAATGGAACTCCGCCATGCAACAGTTGAGCACTCTTCCCGCCCCTCGTCGACAAGTCGTGGTCCGTGCCATCCTCGACCTTCGCGAGATGCCATCCGAACAGCGCCAGTCGACCCTCGACTCCCCCGCATTCCGCGCCCAATTCTCCGGCAGAGAACTCTCCATGCTCTCCACCGTCCTCACCGCCGAACCCTACATCCCCCACTCGCTCACCCCAGCCCCCTGAACCCGCCTCCCACCTGCCTCGCTCTAAATGCTGACGTTGGTCTTCCCCTGCTTCACCTGAGGGGTCACCATTGCGCTGGTGTCCTTCAGCGCCGCGATGTCCCGGTCGTACCGCCCTGCAATCGAGTTGCCCCGGATCGCCGCCATCTCCTCCAGCATCTTCATACCGTCTTTCAGATAGCTCATCCGGCTGCGCTCGTCGTGTCCCCACGTCACCGGCACCTCGCGAATCGTGTATCCCAGCTTGCGCGCGATGAACAGAATTTCCGGGTCGAACCCCCACCGTTCGATCCGCTGCAATCGGAAGATCACCTGCGCCGCCGCCCGCGTGAACGCCTTGAACCCGCACTGTGTGTCCTTGAACGGAAGCCCCATCACCGTCCGCGTCACTCCGTTGAAGCATCGCCCGAAGAACCGCCGGTACAGTGGCTGGTGGATCGTCTGCCGTGTGCGGTCCATCCAGCGCGATCCGATCGCCACGTCCGCCCCATCCCGGATCGCCGCCAGCAACAGTTCCGCCTCTTCCATCGGTGCCGACAGGTCCGCGTCGGTAAACATCACCACCTCGCCGGTGGCCTGCAGCAGCCCATTGCGCACCGAGTAGCCCTTGCCGCGATTCCCTTCGTTCTGCACCAGATGAAGTCGCGGGGTCCGCGCCATCCAGCCGCGCACAATCTCCACCGTCCGGTCGGTCGAGCCGTCGTCGACCACCAGCACCTCGGCGTCCCATCCCTGCCGCTCCACGCACGCCGTCACCCGCCCGAGCGTCTGCTCGATGCGCGCGCTCTCGTTGTACGCCGGAATCACAATGCTCAACTGCGGACTTGTCATCCATTCCCCAATGTCTTCATTCGTCTCCCGCATCCATCCCGCGGATACGGCCAGGTCCGCGGACAATGCAAAGTAATATTTTGTCCTGCTGCAACCTATGTACGATTCAACCACCAGATTAGCCGCACAAACAGCGTTCCACCCATTTTTTCATGGGGAAACCGGATTTCGCGTACCTCGCCCCCCGCAAGCCAAAACTTCTCACCCATCCCCAGGGAAAAAATAGTCTAAACTGCAAATTATGCCGGAAGATATTCCCACCCCGCCTCAGCCGCCCACCGCCGACACTCCACTGCCGCCGTCCGCCACAGCCGTCCCGCCCGTCGCTCCGCCCTACGCCTACGCTCCGCCCTACGCCTACGCTCAGCCCTCTGGCGCTTCCTATGCCCAGGCCGCGCCCTACGCGCAACCCTCACCCTGGCCCGCCTACCCGCAGCCACCCCGCCGCCGTCACTCCGCATGGTTCTGGGTCGCCATCCTCGGAGGCTCGCTGGCCGCCGTCGCCCTGCTCTTCACCCTGATGGTCTGGTCCATCGTCAAAAGCGTCAGCGGCGACTCCTCCGCCTCCATCGACGGCTTCAGCGGCGGCTCGAAGATCGGTGTCATCGACATCGACGGAGTCATCATCGATGCCGACAAGGTCGACACCCAGATCCGCAAGTTCGGCGACGACTCCTCCATCAAGGCCATCATCCTGCACATCAACTCCCCAGGCGGTGGCGCCGCCGCCAGCCAGGAGATATACAACGAGGTCGTCCGCGTACGCCACGACAAGAACAAGCCCATCGTCGCCTCGGTCGAGTCCGTCGGTGCCTCCGGCGCCTACTACATCGCCAGCGGTTGCGACAAGATCTACGCCAACAACGCCTCCGTCGTCGGCTCCATCGGCGTCATCATGGAGTGGACCAACTACGGCGACCTGCTCAAGTGGGCCAAGCTCAAGAACGTCGTCATTCACACTGGGACCCTCAAGGACGCCGGCGATCCCACACGTGAGATGACTCCCGAGGAGCAGGCATACTTCCAGTCCCTGGTCGATAACATGTACGGCCAGTTCGTCCACGACGTCGCCACCGGCCGCCACTCTACAGACGACAAGATCCGTCCTCTGGCCACCGGCCAGGTCTGGACCGGCCAGCAGTCCCTCCCCCTCGGCCTCATCGACAAGGTCGGCGGATTCCGCGTCGCCCTCATGGACACCGCCAGCTCCGTCGGCATCAAGGGAGAGCCCACCATCGCACGCCCAGCCAGCGATAGAAAAGGCCTCCTCGCCGCGCTCTCCGACGACTCGGACAGCCTCTTCCCCAACCCCTCTAAGCTTCTCGACCAGGCACCAGGATTCTACTTCATGTGGAAGTGAAATTCGCTGTTCCAATCTAGAGGCGATCTCCAATGCCAGTGTTATCGACCTTCCGCGTCCCCAGGATCGTGTGGCCCATCCTTCTGCTTGGCTTGGGATACGCCGGATATTGGCGCTTCGACCATACCTTCATCAGCCCCGGCCTCAAGGAGTCGCTCACCGCCGCGGTCGATCCCGCCAACACCGAGAGCGACACCCTGGCGGATCTCCGCAATGCCCAGTCGCAGATCCACACCACGCGCGACGCCGAGGTCGAAGCAATGCTGCAGCGCGCCGTGCTCCTGATGCAAAGCGCGGAGGCGGCCAGCCGGCCAGCCAGCGCCAGTGGCAACTCAGCCGAACTGGACAAGTACATCGCCCTCCAAAGGCAGTACAAACGACGGAACATGAAAGTCCCACAGAGCCTCACAGACTACATCCAGCGCGCCACCCAGGAAGAACAGCAGGCTAAAAAAAATCCCGGCGCAACCGAAGTACTCGACCAACAGGTCGCCCAGGAAGACTCCGCCCAGGCGGCGCGCCTGTTCCAGCAACTCCGCGCCGCACTCGGCCTTCCCCCCTTGCCCACCAAATAATTCCTGCCGTCATTGCTCCCGCTATGCCGTCATTCTGGCGCAGCCACCACG
>DAIRTY010000040.1:0-11886 GCA_036803645.1 Acidobacteriaceae bacterium
GCCCAGGTCGGTGGCAATGGCCATGCGGATAGACTCCGAGGCCGACTCGAAGACGAACCCGCACGGATCGGCCGCGTCATGCGGAGTGGTGAAGGGCATAATCGTCAGGTCGCCGATCGAGAAACTGCTCCCCGGCTGGAAGTACTCCACCGAGGGCAGGCTGGCCGGGTCACGCCGGATCGCGGCCTCCGGCGCGTCTTCTTCTTCAGCCTCCGCTTCGCCGGATGCGGCTGCAATCTGGATCGGGCCGCTCTGCTCGCAGAGTTCAGGATCGGCAGACTCTGCTGTCTCCACCGCATCCAGCGCGGCGCGCGCCTCCTTCTCCTTCTGCACGCGTTCCAGCCACTTGGCGTACGTCATGGTGGTTCGCGGGGTCATCTGCCGCACCCAGGCGCGGTGCGTCGGCTCGCTGAAGTACACCGGAATGTGCAGCCTGCGCGCCAGTACCGAGAGGCCCGCAACGTGGTCCGTATGCTCGTGCGTAATCAGGATGGCATCCAGCGCGGAGGAGTCTTCGTTGGCCAGCGCCATGCGCTTCAGCAGTTCGCGGCAGCTGAGCCCCGCGTCCACCAGCACACGCGTCTCGCGGCTGGCGATCACCGTCGAGTTGCCCTTCGATCCGGAGGCGAGAACCGTCATGCGCATACGTCTCAAGATACGCCGCTCCGCTGTGGATTAGCGGGCCGCGCTGGCGTGGGGCGTGCCTTTTCGGATGCAGGCTTCAGGCCAATCAAAGCCGCAGGCGCAAGGCTGTCAATGCCGCGCTCGCAGCACGTAGATGCGATAGCTGGCGGGAGTCTCTTCGCGGCTCCACCAGCGCGCGGTGCGGCTCGGCCGCCACTCGGTCTCGAGCGTGTAGTCGTCGGCCAGAAAGCTCTCGAAGGCGGGCCAGCGGTCGAGCTTGCGATAATCTCCCGGCCCATCCACATACAGCGCGCTCGTGACCACGAGCACCTGTGGCGGAGATGCGTTCATCGCCGCGAAAAATCGCTCCCGCGTCTGCCGCACAAACGGAACGTCGTCGGCGCCGAAGAGCGGAAAGTCCACCAGCAGGCCATCCGCGGGCTCCAGCCTCATGCGGTAGAGAACGTTGCCGCAGCCGGAGATCGTGTCGATGCACTGGATGTGGCCGCTGAGCCGCTGGCCGCCCAGCGTGTCCAGGTTCTGCTCCAGCGAGCGGATGAAGTCCGTCTCCCACCAGCGATAGCGATGGATCAGCACGGCGGACTGCGGCGCCAGGAAGAACCCTCCGACAGAGAGAGCAATGACAGCCAGTACGAGCCCGGCGCGGGCACGCAGATCGGTGGACTGCGACTCGACTGGCGGCTCGGATGGCTTGGCGACTGGTTGCGCGTTGAAGGCGCGGGTGAAGTCCAGAGCCATCAGCGGCAGCAGAAATGCCAGCAGCGTGTAGCGGTAGTAGGGAAATCCGCGCGCCTGCACCAGGTACGAGACCAGTCCGAAGAGCGCGCCACAGCCCAGCGCAGCGCGTTCCCAGCCCAGCGCAGCGCGTTCCCAGCCCAGCGCCACACGCTCCCAGTCCATCCCTGCGCGCTCCCCGTTCATCGACGGACACGGACGCCGCAGCGCCAGCACGGCAAGCCACAGCAGGACCAGAGGCAGCAGCGGAGAGATGCTGTGCAGCAGCAGGAAGCCGAGCGGCCGATGTCCCAGCCCGGAGTAGTAAAGCACCAGTCCGTGAAGGTTGGCGAAGAAGGCGGCAAGCGCCCGCTCCCGCAGCAGAAAAATGAGCGCAGCTCCCGGCGCGACGAGATAACCCACAATGACAGCCACTGTAGGTCGCAGCCAACCTCGATTCGGCGATTCGCCCTGCCTCCCGCGCCCTCGCAGCACATAGCCTGCCAGCAGAAGTTGCGCCACGGTCAGCGGCAGCGCGGTGGGCTTGATGGTCAACGCCACGCCGGAGAAGAGTCCGAAGGCCGCCGCCGCCCACTGCCAGTCTCTGCGGATTGCGACAAACAGGAAGGCCGTCGCCACGATCAGGCAGACCGCCATCGTCAGGTCGCGCTGCCCGCCC
Organism: Acidobacteriaceae bacterium; assembly: GCA_036803645.1. GTDB lineage: Bacteria > Acidobacteriota > Terriglobia > Terriglobales > Acidobacteriaceae > Edaphobacter. The sequence goes on from DAIRTY010000040.1 coordinate 2,039, forward strand.
TCGGCCAGGCCGTCTCGCCCGTGGACCAGAATGAAGAGGCACGCGGCGAAGAGACCGGCGAGCCAGCCATCGGCTTGCGTGGCACCCGCGCGCCGCGTAATCACGAAGAAAGACGCGCCCGCCGCGCCCATCAACGTGAAGTCGAAGAGTCGCCACGCCAGGTCGCCCATGCCAAACAGGTGCATCGCGGCCAGCTCGATCAGGTACGATCCGGGCATGTTCATGTCGCCAATCTGGCGGTACGGGGCCCAGCCGCGCTCAATCAGCCACCCAATGTAGTGGATCAGCGATGCATCGCCCACCAGAGGCCAGCGCCAGCTCCACGCAAAGTAGAGCAGCGCCGAGACGCTGAGGCTGGCGGCCAGCGCGACCCGAAAGAGGCGTGCACTCCCGTTGCGCAATGCTCTCTCCTTTCGTGTACGAGTCTAAAGGATGCAGGCCCGTATCGATGTGGGGCCGGAGTTCGCCGTTGGAAGAGGGCCAGTCTTTCCGAGTGTCTATGGGCAGGCGACCAACAGGACAGTGATATTGTCCCGGCCACCCTTTGCGTTGGAGGCCTCTACGAGCGCCTGGCATGCGATGTCGAGCGCGGCGGCAGATCCTGCGGTGCGGGCGAGAATCTGTGCGATCTCCTCGTCGTCAAGCTCGCGGCTCAGGCCGTCGGAGGCGAGCAGGTACAGATCGCCGGACTGTGCGGCGTGCGAAGCGATCTCCGGCTCCACCGTGGACTGCGACCCGATGGCGCGGGTGATGATGTTGCGCATCGGCGAAGCTGCGGCCTGAACGCGGCTCAACAGCCCGGCGCGCACCTGCTCCTCCACCAGCGAGTGGTCCAGGGTGAGCTGGTGCAGCTCGCCGGAGCGGAAGCGATAGCAGCGGCTGTCGCCCACATGCGCCATCCATAATCTGGGGCTTGTTGGCACATCTTCTGGCCGCTGCGTGTCATCCTCCCTAAGCAGCGCGACCAGCGTTGTGCCCATGCCGTGCAGGCTGGGCAATTTGCGCGAGTGCCGGTAGACGGCCTGGTTGGCGGCGCGAATGGCCGCTGCGAGCCGCGCGCGGGGACGAGTTGCGGAGCCGTTTGCCGACGGCTGCGGCGCGCAGGCGAGGCAGTCCAGAAATGCCTCCGTCGCCAGATGGCTGGCAATCTCGCCCCCAGCCGCGCCTCCCATGCCGTCGCAGACGACGAAGACTCCATGTTCAGGCAGCGCGGCGCAGGCGTCCTGGTTGGAGTGGCGCACGCGGCCGCGATCGGAGAGCATGGCGAAGGCGCGCGTGGGCACAGAGGTCTCGTCGGGCGCAGTGGGCGTGTTGGAGGCAGAACTCTTCGCATCCGCTGCACTGGCGGGTGTGGATTGTGGCTTGCGAGGCTTGAGAGCTACAGCGTCTGCCATTTCAGCACACCAGATCGGCGCATTCAGGGGTCGTTGAAACGATACTCCTTGCCGCGCTGCTGTCGAAAGGCCTCAGCCTCCGGGCCGTTGGTGCAGTCTGCGGTTTGCAAAGTGCCGTTCGGGATACTCTGGAGTGGCAACCAAGGGGAGGCGGATTGAACCGCATCGTGCAGGGCGACAATCTGGAAGTGTTGCGAAAGATGGCGACCGGTTCGGTGGCGCTCATCTACATCGACCCGCCGTTCAACACCGGCCGGCGGCAGACACGCCTGCGCATGAAGACGGTGCGCGACCTGACGGGCGACCGCGTAGGCTTCGGCGGGCACCGGTACCGCACCGAGTTGCTGCAAGGTACGACCGCACGTACAGGAACGAACGCGGGCTACGCCGACCAGTTCGACGACTTCCTCGGCTTTCTGCGCTCGCGTCTGCTGGAGGCGCACCGCGTGCTCGCGCCCACCGGCAGCCTCTTCTTCCACATCGACTACCGCGAAGTCCATTACTGCAAGGTGATGCTGGATTCAATCTTTGGCCGCGATTGTTTCCAGAACGAGATCGTCTGGGCGTATGACTACGGAGCGCGCGCAACCAAACGCTGGCCCGCCAAACATGACAACATCCTGTGGTACACACGCGATCCTGAGCGTTACACCTTCAACCTGGGCGAGAGCGACCGCATCCCCTACATGGCTCCGGGGCTGGTGGGTGCGGAAAAAGCCGCGCGCGGCAAGACTCCGACCGACGTTTGGTGGCACACCATCGTCCCGACCAATGGCAAGGAGAAGACCGGCTACGCGACGCAGAAGCCATTGGGAATCCTGGAGCGGATTGTGCGCGTTCACTCGAACCCCGGCGACCTGGTGCTGGACTTCTTTGCCGGCAGCGGGACTACGGGCGAGGCCGCGGCGAAGAACGGCCGCGCCTTCTGCATGGTGGACCAGTGCGCCGAGGCAATAGCGGTGATGGAAAAAAGATTGCATTTGAAGGCCGAACAGCTATGATTCCGCCATCGCGTTTATTTGGAGGATGCATTGTCCGAGTCCAAAAAATACAAGTATGAGCGGCGGGAAGATGCGGAAACCTGGATTCGCAGTTCGCGACAGTTGGCTAAGTCCGTGGCTATGTTGCTACGACAGGATGTAGGCAATACTTTTGTGGATGAGCATAAAAAATCCGTTCTTGGTGCGGCGATCTGGAAGCTCACCGAAGCCGAGACAAAGAAACATAACATGAGATATTGCTCCGAAGCAGTATGGAAGACACGAGATTTGCTCACTGGAGATGTGCAGCATGAGCACGTTTTTACAAAAGAGAAGATGATTATTGATTTACTCAACTGTGATGAGAGTGAGGTAGAACGGATAATCGAAAAGGCCGTAGGTTGCGTGGTGTATAAGACGGAACACGGCAGATTACCTCGCTGGAGCAAGCACCATGAGGAGATTGACGGATGGAGTCGCTATAGGCAGGCGAAGATTCGTGTTGTCGATTCTTTGAACACAACAGATCCAGAACATCCGTACTTTGTCCCCGAGACACTTTGATCAGCAGGAAACAATGCCGTAGCATTCAGAGGCTGCTGAAACACTATGTCTTGCTTAAGGGCACGGCTTCAGCCGTGCCGTAAGTGCAGCAAAATCAATGAGGCTTTAGCCTCTGAGGTCAGCTTTCACTCCAATCAGGACTTTTTCAGCGCCGTCTTAAGCCCCGGGCCTTCTGCCAGGAGTGGCAATCAAGCCATTTCGCTGCCCGGCTCTATGACGTCTTTCGCACAGCAGCAGGAAATTGTTTCTGAGTCGCAGGCTTTCCGGATGGCGTGCGGTCGAGCGCCATGATGGCGTTGGCCAGCGCGATGGAGGGCTTCTCGAAGTGTTCGGGGGCGTTGAGCAGGCGCTCAGCCTCTTCAAAGTCTCCGGCGTTGATCCGGTTGGCGATGGCCAGCATCTGGCCATGAAACGCCGCGTGCAGGTCGAGCGCGGTCTGGTACTCCGGCGTGCCGCGCAGGTGCAGTGTGTGTTCGCTGACCAGCCATTTGCGGATGGAGTCCTCCTCGGGATGCTGGAGGGAGCGGGTGGCGCGTTCGCTCAGCGGCTCGCGCATTCGGGCGGTCAGCAGCAGGGTGATCTTCCACCGCACATGGCTGGCGATGGCGTCGGGCGCGTTCTCGATCGTCTTTGCGATATACGTCTCGGCGGGCATCTTACGACCTCACATCTGTTATCGGAAGATGAGAGAAAAATGTGAGCCGGCGTGGAATCCTGACGCTCGCGCGTACCGTGCGACGGGGATGGATGAGGCACACGGTCCGTCTGCCAGCGCGGGGGCGCAATGCGGAGCGCGATGCGGCTGAAAATCCCAAACGAAGATTAGAATTCCCTAATCGGGAAAAGTCGGTTAGTCTTCGGCTACTCGGCAGGTTACGCGCTGCGTGTTCCCGAAATGGCACACGCTAGAGCCACAGGCTTGTGCTCAGGAACAGGTTTGGGTGGTATTGCGCGGAAACACATCATTGCTGTCGTCTTCTTTTCGTCCGGGAATCATTGCCCGGAAATCAGAGCCTAAAGGGGGATGAGATGAGGTCTGGGCGCGGCAGGCTGAGTTGGTTGGGCTGCTGCGTGGTGGGATTGGCCTTCGGCCTGGCTGGCTGCGTGTGGGCGCAGAGTGGAACGGATGGCGCAATCGGCGGGCAGGTGTTGAGTGCTGCGGGCTCGCCGGTGGAGGGGGTGTTGGTGGTAGCGCGCGATCTGGAGACGGGACTTCTGATGCGGACACGCTCGGGGTCGAAGGGTGAATTCTTGCTGGTGCGGCTGCCGGTGGGCGGGTACGAGCTGTCAGTGGAAGAAGCTGGGGTGGAGTTGACGCTTCCGGATCCGGTGGAGGTGGGGCTGGGCGAGGTGACGGAAGTCGTGGCGCGGATGCAGCCGCCTGTCTCTGGACAGCCGAACTCGCCGAGTGGATCTAGTAGCGGCGGGACGGATTTGGCCGAGGCGGATCTGGCCGCCTTGCCCGTGAATGGCGGCCAGTGGCGCTCGCTGGCCCTGACCGTTGCCGGGGCGAATGGCGCGGCGAGCGGGGATGAGAACTCCGCTGACTTGAGCTTTCGCGGGGTCGCGCTGACCCAGAACAGCTCGCGCACCGATGGAACGAGCGGCGACCAGAGCTTCAGCGGAGCGGCGGCGGGCGCAGGCGTGGAGGAAGAGGTCGCGGCGGGGTCGGACGCGGTCTACGACCGCGCGTCGGGCGTGGGAAGCGGCGCGGGTTCGGTGGCCGACGGCGGACAGCGGGCCGGCGCGTCCTATGTCTTCTCGCAGGCGGCGGTGCGCGAGTTTCGCGTACTGGGGCAGGGCGATGCAACGGCCTATGGCTCGGCGCTCTATGGACACGGCGTGGGCGGGGTGGTGACGACGGTCTCACGCTCGGGCGGGACGCGGTTGCATGGGATGGGCTTCTACACGCTGCGCAATAGCGCATGGGCGGCGGCCAATCCGTTCTCCATTGCGTCGAGCTACGCGGACGGCGTGGTGACCAGCGCGGTGGTGAAACCGCAGGACCAGCGGCAGCAGTTTGGCGGGAGAATTGGTGGGTCGGTGCCGGGATTTCTCTCCAGCACCGACAACGCCAGTTGGTCGCGCAGCAACACGAACCAGCGACAACGGTTGTTTTATTTTTATGCGTTCGATGCGCAGCATCGGAACTTTCCTGCAATCTCCGCGCCCGGTTACGCAGGGTTCTATGCGTTGACGGCGACGCAGACGGCTCTGCTGGCGAATCGCGGAGTGACGCCGGCAAAGACGAATGCGGCCCTGAATTACCTCAATAGCCTGACAGGAGCCGTCGCCCGGCGTGCGAACCAGACGGTGAACTTCGGGCGCGTGGACTGGCAGCACGGAAGCGGCAGCCGTGTGGTCCTGGAGTACAACCGGGCGCGTTGGAGTTCACCGGCAGGAGCGCGCTCGGAGGCGGTGGTGGACCGCGGCGTGGCCAGCCTGGGGTCGAGCTACGGCAAGGTTGACGCGGGCGTGGCGCGCTGGATCCAGTTCATCGGCAGCCGCCTGAGCAACGAACTGCGCGTGCAGTACGGGCGTCAGTTGCAGTATGAGTCACCGCAGACTCCGCTCACGCAGGAACCGAACATCGGGCCGGGAGGAATGCCGCCGGAGGTCTCCATCGGGCCGCAGGGTCTGGTCTTTGGAACGCCCGCGGCGCTGGGCCAAAAGGCCTATCCCGACGAGCGCCGCCTGGAGCTGGCGGACCTCGCGAGCTGGGTGCGCGGCCGGCACTTCCTACAGTTTGGCGCAGACTTCAGCGCGCTCCGCGACTACACCGACTCGTTGACCAACGCCGACGGCACCTTCAGCTACGACAGCGGCGCGACCGGCGGCAAGGCGGGCGGGCTGGTGGACTGGATTACCGACTACACCTTCAACGTGAACGCGTACCCCAACGGTGGATGTCCGTCGATCAACTCCAAGGTGCATGATTTCTGCTTCAGCTCGTACTCGCAGAGCTTCGGCCAGCAGAGCGTGAGCTTCCATACCCAGGACTGGGCGGGCTTCTTTCAGGACGACTGGAGGGTGACGCAGCGGCTGACCATCCACGCAGGGCTGCGCTTCGAGTACCAGTTCCTGCCGCTTCCGCAGCAGCCGAACGCGGGGCTGGATGCGGTCTTCGGCGCGGTGGGAGCGACCAACGTCTTCCCCGAGGACCGCAACAACTTCGGCCCGCGGCTGGGCGTTGCGTGGCAGCCCTTCGGAGCGGGGCGCGGAGTGCTTCGCATCGGCTACGGCGTCTACTTCGGCAAGTTGCCCGGCGCAACCATCCGCGCGGCGCTGCTGGACACGGCGTTGCCCAGTTCGACGACGCGCGTCCGCATCCTTCCCACCACCGAGACGGCCTGTCCGCAGGCCACAACGGTCGGCTTCGGCTACGCCTGCTCGTTCCTCACGCCGCCAACCGGAGTGGTGACCGCGACCACTTCGGCGCTGGTCTTCGACCGGAGATTTCGCCTGCCCGAAGTCCAGCAAGGCACGTTTTCCATCGAGCACGGGCTGGGTGCGGGAGTGCTGGGCCGCCTGGGCTATGTGTTGAACCTCGACCGGCAACTGCCCAATTCGGTGGACATCAACATCGCTCCCTCGACCGGCGTGCAGGAGTTCCAGCTACAGGGCGGGACCGGCGTAGTCGGCGTCGAGGATGGCGAGACCTTCGCCGTTCCGGTCTACACGGCGCGCGTCGCTCCCAGCTTCGGCCCGGTGACGGACCTTGTGTCCAACGCCAATGCGAGCTACCACGGGATGACGCTGGAGGCGCGGCGCGGAGCCGGATCGGGCCGCGACGGCTATAGCGGCGCTGGGCGCGGGCTGAGCTTCCGCGTGGCCTGGACCTGGTCAAAGGCCATCGACTTTGGCCAGAGCTCGGGCGCGGTGCCGCGCACCAACGGCCAGTTCGACCCCTTCACGGTGCGCTACGACAAGGGGCTCTCGGCGCTGAACTTTCCCCATCGCGTGGTGGCCACAATCGTCTGGTCGCCGCGGGTGAGCGGCAGCGGCGGATCGGGAATCTCCGCGACAGCCGAGCGAACGGTGTGGAGGCTTCTCGATGGCTGGTCGGCGGCTTGGATCTTCTCCGAATCGAGTGGGCGCGGCTACAGCTACGACATCTACGGCGGAACGCGGCTCGCCGGCGGCCACCAGACCATCAACGGCTCGGGCGGCTCGGCGGTGCTGCCCACCGTTGGGCGCAATACGCTGCGCCTGCCCGATTCCGCCAACCTCGACATGCGCCTGAGCCGCACCTTCCGCCTGGGCCGGATGATGGGAGGCGAGGGGTTGCGCCTGCGCGCCTCGGCGGAGGCCTTCAATGTTACGAATCGGAGGAACTACTCGGGAATTACGCAGCGTGCGTTTCTGGTGGGGACTCCCGGAACCGGAACGGCGCCTGCCGGGGTAACTCCGCTGGTCTTCCAGGATGCGGCAACCGTGGCCACTGAGGGCCTGAACGTGCAGCCCTTCGGCGCGTACACCGCCGCCGCAACCAGCCAGGCCCGTGAGCGCCATCTCCAGTTGGGCCTTCGCCTGGAGTTTTAGAGCGGTTTCACCGCAACTGGTATCGCGCGAGAATAATTAAAGTGGTTTTCTTGAGGAAAAACCACGCAAACGTTCTTCGCTCCTGTAAAGACCTGCGGTGAAACCGCTCAACGCTTGGGGGGCGCGGCGGCGCGTTGCGAGGGGTTGAAGGGACGCACGTAGACGGGGACCTCCAGCGTGCCGACCTTACTGGTGACTTTGTCCAGAATGCCGACGTGCAGCGAGATCTGTCCGGATGGCAGGTCGAGCTGCTGGACGAATGAGAACGCATGCTTGGCGATGAACTCATCGTACTGCGGCAGGGTGAGGTTCATCGGAACGGTCTGAGTGAGCAGGGCGACGCGCTTGCCGAAGATGTCGTAGGCGATTGCGTCGAACTCGAGCGATCCGTGGAGCGCGCCATCGGTATCTTCGGTGAAGGCAATCTCGCTGGGAGGGAAGCCGTAGTGTATCTCGTAGCGGACGGTCTTGCCTGCCTTCGATTTTGTCACCGGTTGCTGTTGCGGGCCGGCGGCTGGGCTGGATTGCGAGCTGGGCCATACCCCCACGTCGAACAGAATCTGCGTGGCGACCGGCGCTTTACCCTCCATCGACGCCTTCATCAAGGCAGGGCCGGGGGCGGGCGCATCCAGAGTCGGCACTCGCTCGGCGTTGTATCCCTGGCGGTAGACCAGATGCAGCTTCGGCTGGTCGACGAGCTCGACCTTGATTTGGTGGTAGTGACCGTCGTCCTTCTGCTTGGGCGGGATGTAGGTAAGGGTGTAGAACCACGAGCCGTCGTTGATGGCCTTGGCAATCGACGCCTTCAGATCGTTGCTGTTGTAGAAGGCCTCGCCTCCGGTATCCGCCGCAACCGCCTCTGCCTTCAACTGTGTCATTCCCATGACGAACAGGACGCCTCGCGGATCTATAGGAGAGACCGCGATCTGCTCGGCGGTGAAGCGCTCGTAGACATCCATCAGACGATGCACCAGGCTCATGTCCGGGCCTGCGACGTCGTTGCCAAACATGCCGCCTCTGCTATTGCCGCCCCGGCTCTGGTTTTGCAATTGAGCTGGAGCCCAGGCATAGCCGCCGTCGCGCATCAGATCGACAGGCATGCCGGGGGTAAACCAGAGCAGGTTCTTCCGGCCCTTGATGCCGGCGACATACGCCGCAATCTGGTTCATCGCGTCGATGGTTAACTTATCTATTGAGTATTTGTTGAGGCATTGTCCATTCAGGCACGCCCCGATGTCGGTTCGGCCAGTACGCACCGCCCGCAGCAGCGACTCGCGGTCGGAGGTGAATCCCTGCAGCATATGCGGTCCGCTCTCGGAGAGCCAGAAGATGGCGACCTTGGTGCCCTGCGGCATCGTGGTCAGATACCCGGCCGCGCCCTGCAGCGAGCGAACGATATCGACAGCACTGCTATGCAACGCGTCGATCAGCAGGATGTTGACCGGGCCGCTGGCCGGCGTCGACTGGCTGTTGGTATAGACCCCCGGCGGAAGTATTACCGCAGCGGGTTCCGCGACCGGAATCTCCGTGCCGAACTCCCGGAAGCTGCGAATGGGCTGCGGCTTGCCATTCTCCTCGATGCTGAAGTCGGACTGTTTGAGACCGTGCACCGGGTTGCCGTTGGCATCGGTGACCTCAACGTCGACGACGATCTCGCGCGTGGTGACGTGGAGGGTGGGAACGCTGGATTGCGGTACGTCCTGCGAAGACGGCGCGGGGAACTGGTTGACGGCGGTGGGGTCTGTCTGTGCGGCGCCTGCAACAAAGGCTGGCAGGGTGAGGGTCAGGCCAAGTGCGATCAGACTTATCTTGCGGAATCGCATCGTTCTCTTCTCTCCAACTGAGTCGCTTGAATTGGACGCTCTGAATCGAGTCTTCCTATCTTAGACCCCAACCGCTTCAAGAAGATGCGATTGGACACCTAAAATAGAAGAATGGCGTTTACCGAGCAGTTCGATGTGGTGGTGGTCGGCGCCGGGCATGCGGGCTGCGAGGCGGCGATGGCCTCTGCGCGCATGGGGCTGCGCACGGCGCTGTTCACCCTGAACCTCGACCTGATCGCGCAGATGAGCTGCAACCCCGCCATCGGCGGCATCGCCAAGGGACATCTCGTCCGCGAGGTGGACGCGCTAGGCGGCATCATGGGCGAGATCGCCGACGCCTGCGGCATTCAGTTCCGCCTGCTCAACACCTCGCGCGGCCCGGCCGTCTGGTCCCCCCGCGCGCAGTGCGACAAGGCACTCTACCGCGTGAAGATGCGCGAGGTCCTGGAGAGCCAGCCGAATCTCTTCATCAAGCAGGCCGAGGTGGTGGACCTCGCGTTGCAGCAAGTCAGCGAGTCAGCGAGTCAGCGAGTGACCGGAGTGCG
>DAIRTY010000041.1:0-11371 GCA_036803645.1 Acidobacteriaceae bacterium
AAGTATGATGGACGCAGGAGGGCGGTGCGTATGCGATTTGCGTTGCGAGTGGCTGTTGGTTTGATTCTGCTTCCTATGCTCCTGGCTGGTTGCAAACAGTCGAGCAATGGCACTGCGGCAGGCGCGTCTTCCAATGCGGCGAGCGGGGCCGCGTCGGGTGAGCTGAAGACCTTTCCGGTTCGCGGGAAGATCGTGAGCGTGGACGCGGCGAAGGGAATGGTGACTCTGGACCACGAGGCGATTCCGGGCTTCATGGACGCGATGACCATGCCCTACAAGCTGAAGGACGCGTCGGTTGCCAGCGAGCTGCATCCCGGCGACCGCATCACCGCGAAGCTGCTGGTGCGCAAGACCGCGGACGGCTACGAAGACCCGATGCTGGATGAGATCGTGGTGACGGCGCAGGCGCGGCCAGACTATAAGCCCGCCGTGCAATATCACGTCCCCACGGCGGGCGATGCGGTGCCCGACTACAAGCTCACCAACCAGAGCGGGCGTACCATTCATCTCGCCCAGTTCAAGGGGCGGGTGCTGCTGCTGACCTTCGTTTACACACGCTGTCCGCTGCCCGACTTCTGCATCCGCATGAGCCAGAACTTCGCCCAGATCGACAAGGCGCTCAAGGCCGATCCCGCGCTCTACGCCCGGACGCATCTGTTGAGCATCAGCTTCGACCCGAAGTTCGATACGCCGGCGGTGCTGAAGAGCTACGGCGAGACGTATATAGGAACTGATGCGAAGCAGGCGTTCGCGCACTGGGACTTTGCCGTGCCGCCCGCGGGGGAACTGGCCGCGCTGACGCAGTTCTTCGACGTGGGGATTACGCCGGGCGACGCGGGCCTGCCAACCCACTCGCTGTCGACCGCGCTGATCGGCAAGGACGGCAAAGTGCGCGCCTGGTACGCCACCAACGAGTGGACGCCGGCCGAGGTCCTGGCGGCGATCCGGAGCGCGGCCGCGGCGTGAACTGTGCACAGCATGAACTGTGCGCAGCCGCGGACTGACAGGCCGCTGCGCGACTGAGCTATTTGACACACCGCTTGCAACCTTCATCCGCAAGCGGTAGCAATTAGAGTTGCAAGCGGTGGCGCAAAAGCCCGCATCACCGCTGCATACACAATCGTTCCGGGCCCAAAAGGAGATCCGCACTATGGCAAAGTTAAGCATTGGTTTCGGAGTGGTACTGATTCTGCTTGGCATTTGGGGATTCGTGGCCACCGGGAGTACGCATCATACCGCGCTGATCCCAACCTGGTTCGGGCTTGCGCTGGCAGTCTCCGGCGTGCTGGCGCGCAGTGAAGACGAGAAGCGGAGAATGCTGTGGATGCACACCGCGGCGGGGCTGGGACTGCTGGGCTTTCTGAGCGCAGCAGCTCGCGCGATCATCGTGTTGGTGAAGGCGCACGGCGCACCGCCGGTCTATCCCATCGCGGTCGCGGACCAGGTGGCGATGGCGGTGATCTGCCTGGTCTTCGTGCTGCTCTGCGTGCGTTCGTTTATCGCGGTACGCCGGTCGCGCAAGATCGCTGCGTAGAGATTCCGCACAGTTGAGGTTGATCGTTGAGGTTGTTCGTTGAGGTTGATCGATCGAGTGCCGCGCAAGCGCTATCTCGTATTTATTTCTCCTCACCTTTTCAGTTATTTTCCGCGTTTTTCTCCGCGACGGCAGCCCGCAAAGCGCGGATTGCCGTTCGCATGTGCTCCCGCGCCGTATCGTCTCCCTCGACCTGCAGCGCGCGGCCAAGCGCATCGACCGCGCCGGTTGCGCGCAGGAACCGCAGCGCCTCTACCGCCGCAATGCGCACCGTTGGGTCGCGGTCCGCCAGCGCTGAGACGGCCAGGGCTTGCGCCCGATCGCGCTGCCCCCGATAGATCACCGCGGCCTCCAGCGCCAGGACGCGTATGCTTGCGTCCTGCTCGGCCTGCTCAATCTGCTCCACCGCGGAAAAGCACGTTGGCAGCTCCTTGTTGGAGACGTAGCGCGCGGCATCCAGTCGCGTCGTCGAAGGCACATTCAGGTTCTGACAGAGCCGCTGCAACCGGTCGAGAGCGCGGTTCGAGCCAAGCCAGGTCGCCGCTCCCGCCAGGTTCACCTGCACCTGGAGATCTGGTTCGGCATCCAGCGCGTCAAGAATCGCGGTCAGCGCCGGATGGTCGTCCATGGCCGCCAGTTGCGCCGCCGCCAGGCTTCGCACCTCGCCGTCCGGGTCCGCGAGCGCGGCCTTCAATGCCGTCTCGGTCAGATCGATGTGGTGCCGTGTCAGACCATCCGCGAACGTCTCCACCGGTGGAGGCGGCGTTCCCGCCAGCCAGCGCGGCGCCAGCGGAACCACCTGCGCCGACGCAGCCGCACTCGCCGCTGTCAGCAGCGCACCAGCGATCGACAGCAGAAACAATCCACGCGCGTTCCCCGCCAAACTCTTTGTCAACAAGGTCTTCACCTGCCTATCTTCCTTCAGACGCATGGCTTTCCAATATGTATGCCGTTAAACCGCTTTCTCTTGCTGAACCGCTCCATCTTATCGCAGGCTCCGCCAGTCGTGCCGCGGATCGGGGTACACTAACTCAATATGGCTTCGTCGTTTGGATCATCCGGCATGGGTAGTGGGATGCCTTCGGGAGACCGGCCGAGCCGGGGAACTGGGCGCGCGCTGACAGCCGACCTGACCGCCAAGCGGCCCAAGCCCAGTTTGAAGAAGGTGCTTCCCGAGGTATGGAAGCTGGCAAAGCCGCGGCGCTGGCTGCTGGCGGGATGTTTTGTGCTGATGATTGTGAATAAGACGTGCGCGCTGGTTCTGCCTTATTCGTTTCGTCCGCTGATTGACCGGGTGTTCACCAAGCACCAGATGGGGCTCTTGCCGTATATCGTGGGGGCTGTGCTGGCGGCGACGCTGATCCAGGGACTGACTTCGTATGCCCTGACACAATTGCTGTCTACCGAGGGGCAGAGGCTGATTGCCGATCTGCGCAAGCAAGTGCAGGCGCACATTGGGCGGCTGTCGGTGACGTTCTACGACGAAAACCGGACGGGTACGCTGGTGGCGCGCATCATGACGGACGTGGAGGGCGTGCGCAACCTGATTGGCACCGGTGTCGTCGACTTCGTCGGGGGCGTGATCATCGCGCTGGAGGCGTTTGCGTATCTCATGTATGTGAGCGTCAGCATGACGCTTCTGGCGTTTGTGATTATGACGGCATTTGCGCTGGTGCTGCAGCGGGCGTTCAAGACGATTCGGCCCATCTTCCGCGAGCGCGCCAAGATCAACGCCGAGGTGACGGGGCGGCTGACCGAATCCCTGGGAGGCGTGCGCGTGGTGAAGGGCTACCACGCGGAGGCAAGCGAGGAGCGGGTCTTCGCGGCTGGGGTGACGCGGCTGCTGAACAACGTGATCAGCTCACTGACGGCGCAGTCGCTGATGATGCTGTCCTCGACGGTGATCCTGGGGATCGTTGGCGCGGTGGTGATGTATCTGGGCGCGCACCTGAATGCGGCCGGGAAGCTGACGCCGGGGAGCTATTTTTCTTATGTGATGTTTTTGGCGTTTATGACGGCACCCATTGCGCAGCTTGTGAATATCGGCACGCAGTTGACCGAGGCGGTGGCTGGCCTCGACCGCACGGCGGAGATTATGAACGAGCGCGAGGAGGACTCCGAGCCGGCGCGCACCTATGCGTTCGATGTGCGCGGGGATGTCACCTTCGAGGATGTGGTCTTCGAGTACGAGAAGGGCAAGCCGGTGCTGCACGGAATCAGCTTCGAGTCGAGGCCGGGAACGGTGACCGCTCTGGTCGGCTCGTCGGGATCGGGCAAATCGACCATCATCAGCCTGGTCTGCGGCTTCCACACGGCGACCACGGGGCGGGTTCTGATCGACGGCGTGGACCTGGCCACGATCCGGCTGAGCAGCTACCGCGAGCAGCTCGGCGTGGTGTTGCAGGAGACCTTCCTCTTCGACGGCACCATTCGCGAGAATGTGAAGTTCTCGCGTCCCAATGCGACCGACGATGAGTGGATGGAGGCCTGCCGCATCGCGCGCGTCGATGAGTTTGTCGAGCGCTTTCCCGAGGCCTACGAGACGGTGGTCGGCGAGCGCGGAGTGAAGCTCTCCGGCGGCCAGCGGCAGCGCATCTCGATCGCGCGCGCGATCCTGGCCGACCCGCGGATTCTGATCCTCGATGAGGCGACCAGCTCGCTCGACTCCGAGTCCGAGGCGATGATCCAGGGCGGATTGCAACACCTGATGCATGGCCGCACAACCTTCGTCATCGCGCACCGCCTCTCGACCATCCGCCGCGCCGACCAGATTCTGGTGATCGAGGGCGGCCTGATCGTCGAACGCGGCACGCATGAGTCGCTTTATCAACTGGGTGGGCGCTACTTCGACCTCTATACGCGCCAGCACGGCCTGGAGACGAATCTCTTCCTTGCACCCGGCGAGGGCGACAAGGTGGAGGAAGAAGAAGAGGAAGAAGAAGCCGAGACGGAATGAGCACATGCAGCATTGAAACGCGCTACAATCTTCGCTATGAAAGTCGTAATCGACGATCCAGAATTCGATGAAGCGGTGAAGGAGCTTGTGGCTGCCACGGGCGAGACGGAGTTCGTCTCCCTTAAGATCGCGGTCAAGGAGCGTCTTGATCGGGTCACGAGGCGCTCCGCGAAGGAGTACATGGCGAAGATCAGGGAGATTACTTCTCGGGTCGAAGAGATGCCGGTTCTCGACGCACGATCTGACGACGAGATTATCGGGTACAACGAACACGGGTGTTTCGACTGATGGTGATCGATACGTCAGCGATCGTCGCGGTAATGCTGGAAGAAGACGGCTTTGAAGAGTTGGCGCTAAAGATGGGCGAAGCCGAGACGCGAGAGATTTCGGCTGTCAGCTGCATGGAAGCCTCGATGGTGCTGATCAGCAAACGCGGCGAAGGAATAGAGTCAGTTCTGGACACAATGCTGGCCGAGGGCGAGATCGCAATTGTGTCGGCGAACGTGGGGCAGGCGCAGATTGCGCGCAAGGCATTTCGCGACTTCGGCAAGGGAAGACATCCGGCAGGACTCAACTTTGGCGATTGCTTCTCCTATGCGCTGGCCAAGCAGCGTGGCGAAGCGCTGCTATTCAAGGGCAACGACTTCAGCCAGACGGACGTATTGGTGGCGTAGAGCCGCGCAGCGATAGACTGGAGACTGCCATGCTGCGAGTTCCCTACGCCGACCTCTACAACGCGCTGCACCGCGCTATGCTGCATCTTGGTCTCGATGGAGAACGCGCCGCACTCTGCGCGCGCCTCTTCGCCGAAACCACCCGCGACGGCGTCTACACCCACGGCCTCAACCGATTTCCACGCTTCGCCGGGATGGTCGCCAACGGCAGCATCGACCTCGCCGCCAAGCCCACCCGCGTCGCCGGCGCCGCGGCCATCGAGCGCTGGGACGGGCATCTCGGCCCCGGCAACCTGAACGCCTATGCAGCGATCGAGCGCGCCATTGAGCTTGCCCGCCTGCATGGCCTGGGCGGCGTCGCACTGGCCAACACCAACCACTGGATGCGCGGCGGCAGCTACGGCTGGCTGGCCGCGGAGGCTGGCCTCTTCGCCATCTGCTGGACCAACACGCTGGCCAACCTGCCCGCCTGGGGCGCGATTTCGCCCACGCTCGGCAACAACCCGCTGGTGCTCGCCATTCCGCGCCCGGACGGAGCGCACGTTGTGCTGGACATGGCGGTCTCGCAGTTCTCCTACGGCACAATCTCCGCCTACGCCGCACGCGGCGAGCAGTTGCCAGTTGCGGGAGGATACGACGCGGCAGGCGAATTGACCACTAATCCCGCCGCCATCGAAGCCTCGCAGCGCGCGCTGCCCATCGGCTACTGGAAGGGCTCGGGCCTGTCGCTGGTCCTCGATCTGCTCGCCGCGATGCTCTCCGGCGGCCTAGCAACCCACCAACTCCCACACGATCCCGCGCGCGAGTCCGGCCTCAGCCAGATATTTTTGACCATCGATCCCGCGAGCTTTGCCACACGTCCCGAGCTCGACCGCATCGCCAACGGCATTCTCGACTCGCTCGACGCAGCCGTCGCAATCGATCCCGCACGCCCCGTGCGCTACCCAGGCCAGCAGACACTTCGCCTGCGCGAAGAGAACCTCCGCCTTGGAGTACCCGTCGATCCTGCGTTATGGGAGAGGCTGCTCTCGCTCTCGTTCTAGATCTATCTGGCCAGCGAACATTGGGGAATCTCGAAGCAAGACCTGCGGGTTTCGACGCGCGCGAAGGCTGCTGGATCCGCTTGGATCCCCGCCGGCATGGCTACATTGCGCTGCGCCGCGGGGACTGAAAGCTCGATTTTGCTGAAGTTGAACGCCATGCCGGCCACACTTTGCAGAATGCGGTATGGCGATGGCAGGCTACACAAATCCATGGAGGGCTCCAGGGCTCGCGACCAGCGGATCATAGGGAATCCCCTTTGTCCCAGTCCGGGCGCAGGGCAATCGGACGGGGCAGCAGTATCATTTCCGGCAAGACCAACGCGAGAGATGCAGTGGGAACCATTGCAAACTCCGTGCCAACGGCTTGGCCGCTTCCATAAACAATGATCCGCGCGGTTATCGCGAAGATACATAGCACTTCCGCACTATGGAGTGCTGCGCAAGTTGTAGCCACGAAAGACGCGAACTCGCTACGCCACCGGCTGCGCGCAGAACTTGCAGCGTTTGGCGGGCAATGGGATCTCCGAGAGACACTCCCCGCAGGTCTTGGTGGTCGGCGCTGCGGGCTTATTGATCTTCGTCAGCAGGTAATTAATTGGCAGCACCAGCAGGAAGTACACCACCGAAGCCTGAATGAGGAAGTCGATCACCGCGGTCAAAAAGCTGCCGTAGCCGATCTTGCCGCCGTGCAGCGTCAGCACCAGATAGGAGAAGTCCGGCTTGCCCACGATGGCGCCGATCAGCGGGCTGATGATGTTGGTGGTAAACGCCGTGATGATCTTGCCGAAGGCCGCTCCGATGATGACGGCGACGGCGAGATCAACCACGTTGCCGCGCAGAATGAAGTCGCGAAATCCCTTGAGCATAAGAGTCTCCTTGGAAGAATGAAATAAACAGTGGCTGAGTATATCGCACGCGCCCGCCGGCGGATGAATTCAGCGTGCCGGCGCGTGGCGTTCAGTTCAGTCGGTGCGCTCGCGTTTGTAGGGGGTTGCCATGCGCGCGCGGGCCTCGTTGATGGCCCCCTGCGTGTTGTCGTTGGTCTGCACGGCCAGGCGATACTCGTTGACCGCGCGCTCCCTCTGCCCGGTGACGTCGAAGATGTAGCCCAGGTGGATGTGGCTCCAGACCTCGGTCCAGCGCGGGTCGCCGTCGCCGCGCAGCGCGTCGCGGAAGCTGTTGGCGGAGGCCTGGTAGTTGCGCTGCATGAAGAAGACCTCGGCGATGCGGTAGGCGGCCAGTGAGCTGGACTTATTTTCGTCCAGCGCCTTCTGGTACTCGGCCAGCGCACCGATCAGGTCGCCCTGCGCCACCATCTGCTGGCCGCGCAGCACGGCCACGCGGATGGCCAGGTCGGGCGTGCTCTTCAGCAGCCAGTTCTCCGGGTCGATGGTGATGCGTCGCGGGCGGCCGAATGTTTCGACGGTGTAGGGCGAGTCGCTGCCCGCCACGTCGATGCGCCGGTCCTCCGTCTTGCCGTCGGTCTCGATGCGCAGCTCCACCGGCATGCGGAAGAGGTCGAGGTCTTCGCTGATCGATCCCACCGTGCGGAATCCCTTGTTGCTGCCCAGGCGATAGACGGAGTACTTGTCGGTGAAGGCGGGCGCTCCGGTGCTGTCGATCCACTGCGAGAAGAAGGAGGTCAGTTCGAGATGCGAGTCCCCGTTGTTCGCGCTATGGACCGTCTGCGCCTCGGCGACCGTCTCCACATCGGCGCTGCGAATCCCCTTGTCTGTATATTGCGAGAGCAGGCCGCGCAGGAAGCTCTTGAATGCGTCGTCGCCCATCTCCCAGCGCAGCATGTGGAAGACCATCGCGCCTTTTTCCAGCGTCATCGACTGGAACTGCGGAGAGAAGGGATCGAGCCGTCCTAGCGTGCTCAGCGGCTCGGTATCGTAGGCCAGCGCTCCGGCGGAGACATCGCCGATGGCCGCCTGCAATGCCGTCTTGCCGGCCGAGTCTTCCAAGTACATCAACTCGCCGTAGCGGCTCATGCCGTTGGTGATCCACGCGTCGTTCAGCGTGGCGGGCGATACCTCCGACCCCCACCACTGGTGCGCCAGCGTGTTGCTCAGCAGCCGCTGCGAGGCTGCGGTGCGGTCCACGATGCGGTTGCCTGCGATACATGCCATCTCCGGCGCCCATGCGGCGGAGACCGCGTCCTCCGGCATCTCGACGATGTTGATGCGGCCCGACTCCGGCTGGCCGAAGACGCTGGTCATATACTCGAACTCGCGCCCGGCCAGCGCGGCGAAGTCCTGCGCGCCGTCCTTGCGCTTCTCTGTCACATAGACGTGGATGTTGCTGATGCCCGATGCGGTGATCGGCGGAAGAAACTTGCCCGCAATGATCGTTCCCGGAAATCCCGGCTTCGACCAGACGAAGCTGAACTCGTTGCGTCCGTCGGGCAGCGTCTT
Source organism: Acidobacteriaceae bacterium (assembly GCA_036803645.1). Taxonomy (GTDB): domain Bacteria; phylum Acidobacteriota; class Terriglobia; order Terriglobales; family Acidobacteriaceae; genus Edaphobacter. The sequence continues at coordinate 8,625 of DAIRTY010000041.1, forward strand.
CTTGGTCGCCGTCCCGCTGCCCACCGCGGTGTAATCGGCGGGCACGCGGATGTGCATCTCGGCGGTAAAGCGGTCGGTGAACAGTCCCGGCGTCGAGAGCGGAAACCATCGGCCAGGATAGAGCAGAATGCTGATGGGGTCGGCGATGGCGGCGAGTTTAATGCCATCGACCGGGCTGGTGTCCGAGCCGGTCAGCACGCCCGAGTACGCAAAGTGGAAGGTGTTGCTGGAGCCTTTGGCCAGCGGCGTGGGCAGCGTCACGCGCACGGTGAAGTTGGCCGCCAGCCGCTCGGAGTTGAGCGCGGCGCCCGTGTTGTCTGTCAGCGATGTGATGTTGAGGCCGTTGTTCAGCTCGAAGGTCGCCGTGGTCAGGTCTTCCAGCGCGGTGAAGCTGACATCTGCCGTGGCCGTCAGCCTGCCGGTGGCGGGGTCGAGATCGGCGGTGATGACATAGCCGGTAATGTTCAACTGCGCGCGCGCCGGCGCGGCATTCGCGGGTTGAGTAAGCGCACAGAGGGTGAGAATCCCAGCGGCGAAGGCGCGGAAGAAAGATTGGATTCGTCGGCGGCGTTGCGGTCGAAGAGTCATGCGTGCGGGTGTCCTCAAGTTGCGTTCATCCTCTAGTTGCTTATGGTACTGCACGGTGAGGCAATTCTGAACGCTACCAGTTAGACGCTGCCGGAGGCGCTTCGGAGTGCGTCGGTGGGTGTGGATTGCAGGGTGTGGATTGCAGCAGCTCGATGACGGCCTCCGAGACGCGGCGGATGGGGTCGGCGAGTTGTCCTGTCTGGGCGGGCGCGGGCAGCAGCCTTTCGCGGGCCTCGGCGAGCGCGTCGATCATCTCCCGCCGTTCTTGCGTCTCGTCGAGCAGCGGGCGCAGCGCGACGACTAGATTCGCGGCGGTGAAGCGCCGGTTGAGCAGCTCGGGGACGATGCGTTTGCCAGCAATTAAATTGACCATCGCGACCGGCAGGTTGCCGTCGGCATCGCGCTCGGCGGGGATCTCGGCGGGGTAGCGAATCATCCACTTTGCCAGCGCAAACGTCAGCGCGGAGACGCGGTAGACGACGACAAACGGCGTGCCGATGGTCAGCGCCTGCACGGTCGCCGTGCCGCTGGCCACGACCGAGGCGCGCGCGTGGAAGAGCGCCGTTCGCGCGTCGTCCACCAGCACGATCCGCGGCAGCACTGCAAAGCCGGTCAGCTTCCTATTCACGGCAGATTCGTGTGCGGCAATCTCATCTTTGATCCACGCAAGGTCGATGGTCGATGCCACCGGCAGCAGAAACTGGCAGCTCCTCTTCTTCTCCAGATTCAGGTCCAGATTCAGATTGGCCGCGGCCTGCAGCATCTGAGGCAGGTTCTGATGAATCTCGCTCTGGCGGCTGCCCGGCAACAGTGCAATCCAGTGCTTTGCCGGATCGAGGCCATGCTCTGCGGCGTACTCCTCGCGCGTGATGGCGGGCAGCGGCAGCGCGGCCAGCGGATGCCCCACGAACTCCGCATCCACTCCGCGCGCGCGATAGAACGCGGCCTCGAAGGGAAAGATCACCATCATGCGGTCGACGAACCGCCGCACCAGCCGCAGCCGTCCGCGCTTCCACGCCCACAGTTGCGGGCTGACGAACCAGAGCACGGGAACGCCCAGCCGCTTGAGATGGCGCGCGAGCCGAAAGTTGACCTCGGGAAAGTCGATGAGGATCGCAACGTCGGGCCGGTCGTGCTGAATCGACGCCACCAGCTTGCGGTACTGCGCGTAGATGTACGGCGCGTGGCGCACCACCTCGGTGAAGCCCATGTGGGCCACGTCTTCGGCGTGCACGATGCGCTCCTGTCCTGCGTCGGCCATCTGTGTGCCGCCCAGTCCGGTAAAAGTCGCGCCGACCAGCCGCGCGCGCAGCTCCGCAATAATCCCTGCGCCGTAGTGGTCGCCCGAGGCCTCGCCGGCGGAGAGAAAGATGCGCGGATTGGAGCAGATAGTGATGGGCGTAGTGTAGAGGAACGTCAGAGGTCGCGCAGAATCTCTTCGCGCGTGACTTGCTTGTGCTCTGCGATCTGACTGAGGATTTTGCTGAAGGTCCCGATCCGCAACGGCGTGTGCGCCGGGATCACCTGCTTTGACCGGGAAGGAATTTCGGTCCGCAGCATGATGTGGCTTCCAACCTGCGCGATCCGAGTATATTCCCAGTGGCGGCAGATATGCTCTGCGAGTCGTTCGCCGCTGATGTTGCGCGGCAGCTTCATGCGACGGCGAGGACTTCGTCTCTCCGAAGGTGGAGACGAATGTGCTCCGGTTTGGTTTCGTCAATGTAGTAGGCTTCGACGGCCTCCTTGACATTGGCGCGCAACTGCTCCCACGAGTCTGCTTCGGTGACGATGTTCTCGCCGAGAGCTTCCGCTATAAATCCGCCATCGGACTCCTGCGTGACTTCAAAGACGAGTTCGCTCATAAGGACACTATACGATAATGGCGTCAGGAGGCATCTGTGGCGGACCGTGCGAAGTGCTTTCAGGCGGTGCTGGAGAAGGGAAGCCGTGCGCTGGGATGGACCATCGCGCGCGTGCCGTTCCCTCTGGCGGAGTTGCAGTCCGCATCAGGCAAGCCGATGGTGCGGCTGCGGGTTTGCGGCACGGTCAACGGATTTGCGTTTCGCACTTCGTTGTTTCCCGATGCGCGCGGCGGCTTCCATCTGCTGGTGAACCGCAAGATGCAGGCGGGCGCGGGAGTAGGGCTGGGAGACGCGGCC
>DAIRTY010000042.1:0-11275 GCA_036803645.1 Acidobacteriaceae bacterium
TGCGAACAAAATGCGGGGATTCTTCGCTTCGCTCAGAATGACAATTCATTTCCCTCTACAGCAATAGTGAAACTGTTCTAAAACCTGAACTACAACTACTAAGACGCGCAAACTGAGATTTTCGTTTCCGAAGAGCGAGCTGCGTGAAAAGAAATTCGCGAGAACTGCATCCGGCTAACTGCCGCCGAAGGTAAAGTTGACCGTAATGCTTGTCTCCACTTCGACGGGTTCGCCGTTGAGAAGATAGGGCTTATAGCGCCAGCGCTGGACAGCGTCGCGGGCGGCGTTGGCAAGCATCGGCGGACCGCTGACGATGGTCAGTTGCTCGATGGTGCCCTGCTTGGAGATGATGGCATGCAGGATGACCGCGCCCTGAACGTGTGCGGCCTTGGCGATTGGCGGATAGATCGGATCTGGTTTTGAAATCGCCATACCGGCGATCGTTCCGCTGGAGACGCGCACCGGCCCAGTCGGCGGCTTGGCAACCACCCTGGGGACAACCTGTGCACTGTTGTTGAGGCTGGCAAAGAGGCCACCCTGCACGCCTCCACCGGTGCCGCTGCCCATGCCTTGCATTCCCTGGACTCCGGTACCGGACGACGGAGCCGCTTCTTCCTTCAGCATCTTGATCTCTTTGGGAATCTTGGTCGGGGCGTGCAGGCCCGAGTCGATCTCGGAGACGATCTTCACCTCGGCAACCTTTTGCTGGGGCGGAGGCGGTGGCGGCGGTGGTGGCGGCGGCGGCGGCGCAGTCAGCAGCGCAGTCAGCGCCGTCCGGGGCAGGGCCTCGGGATAGAGCAGGGGAATCAGGATCAAGACGGCCAGGATGGAGAGATTGAATAGGGCCGTCACCAGCATCCATCGGGTCGTCTTGGTCTTCAGTTGACCGCCGGATTCCATCAAAGAGCTTTCAAACATGAAGCGCCTCGCAAAAAATGTTCTATCCAGCTTAGACACCGCGCAGGTTTACTTTGTTCCCGCGTCCGCAGTGCATTGTTCCTGTGTCCGCAAACCCAATCCGCGCAGGAGCCCTGAACCGGTGAAACGGAGTCTGCAAACAAATCTTACACAAAAACAGCAACACCTGGAAACCCAGGGCTGAAGACCGGGCCGCTTACGCCCTGGCGCGCTTGGACGGCAGGTTCGATATTTTGCCCCGGCTCTTGCGCCAGTCCTGATACGCGACCAGCATTGGCGCGGCGACCGCGATCGAAGAGTAGGTCCCGATGACGATGCCGACCGTGAGCGCAAACGAGAACCCGCGCAGCACCGGCCCGCCGAAGAGCAAGAGGCTGACCACGGTAAGGAATGTGAGGCCGGAGGAGATCACGGTCCGGGTCAGCGTCTGGTTGATGCTGCGGTTGACAACATCGGGCAGCGACTCCCTGCGCGACAAGGCCAGGTTCTCCCGGATGCGGTCGAAGACGACGATGGTGTCGTTCATCGAGTATCCGATCAGGGTAAGGATGGCCGCGATGACGGTGAGGGTGATCTCCTGGTTGGTGAGGCTGAAGGCCCCCACCGTGATGAGCGTGTCGTGAAAGACCGCGACCACGGCCGCGACGCCGTAGATCAGCTCGAAGCGGAACCAGAGGTAGATCAGCATTCCCAGCAGGGAATAGGCCGTGGCCAGCGCAGCCTGCTTCTGCAGCTGCTTGCCCGCCGTCGGACCGACGATGTCGACCCGCTGAATGGAGCAGTCGGAACTGGGCTGGCCGCAGTTCAACGCGCCTTCGACCTGCGTGCGGCCTGCGTCGTGCGAGGAGTCCGAGGCCTCGGGCAGCGAGATGACCTCGGTGTTGGCGGAGCGGCCGGCGGTGTCGCTGATGGGATAGACGATGGAGTCCTTGACTCCCGCGTTGCTCAGCGCCTGGCGAATGTGGCTCTCGTTGGGAGTGCTGGTGAACTGGACCTGGATCTCGGTGCCACCCTTGAAGTCCACGCCGCGGGGGATGCCGTGCCAGAACATCATACTGAGCACGCCGGCCACGGAAAATATCAGCGAGAAGCCGAGGAAGTACCACTTCTTGCCCAGCCAATCGATCTTTGCGTCACGAAACAGTTCCACTTTGCTTTCCTCAGGCGTGCCGTGCATCGCCTCTAATTTCTGCTTACTTGCCGACTTGCCGACTCGTTCTTAGCACTCATGGTGTAGAGTATCGCGCTGCGAACAAAATGCGGGGATTCTTCGCTGCGCTCAGAATGACAATTCATTTCCCTCTACAGCAATAGTGAAACTGCTCTAAATTGACAACTCCGCGCCGCGTTCCTTGTTTGCCAGATGCGCGTCGAAGATCGTGCGCGAGACGTAGACGGCGGTGAACAGGTTGGCCAGCAGGCCGACGGTGAGTGTTACCGCAAAGCCCTTCACCGGGCCGGTGCCGAATAGGAAGAGGATGGCCGCCGAGACGATGGTGGTGACGTGGGTATCCACAATCGTGACCCACGCGTGGCCGAAGCCCTGCTGCACGGCCACGGCCGCCGTCTTGCCGGCGCGCAACTCTTCGCGGATGCGCTCGAAGATCAGCACGTTCGAGTCCACTCCCATACCAATGGTCAGGATGACGCCGGCGATCCCGGGCAGCGTTAGCGTGGCGCCCATATAGCCCATGACCCCGAGCAGGATTACCAGGTTCAGGAACAGCGCCAGGTCCGCGTTGATGCCCGAGCCGCGGTAGTAGAACAGCATGAAGACCATGACCGCCAGCATTCCGACGATGGCCGCCATCACTCCCTGGTGGATCGATGCCAGGCCCAGACTGGGGCCTACGGTGCGTGTCTCCAGAGTGTCGATGGAGGCAGGCAGAGCGCCGGTACGCAGCATCAGCGAGAGGTTGTCGACCTCGTCCTTGCTGAAGGTCCCGGTGATCTCACCCCGGTCGCGGATCGCGGATTGGATCGATGCAACCTCGCGCACCTTGTTGCCCAGCACGATGGCCATCGAGCCGGGCGATGCGCTGTCCTTGGAGTGGGCGGAGGTGTACTTGTAGAAGCGGTCGCCGGCCTCGGTGGTCAGCGTGAAGGTGAGGTTTGGACGATTGTTCTGGTCCACCCCAGGCTGCGCATCGCGGAAGTCGGTTCCCTCCACCACGCTCGCCCGCTCCAACAGATACACCTGGTCGGGAGAGTTCGGCGTGCCGTTGCCATGCAGCAGTTGGTCCTCCGGCGGGACGATGTCATTGAGCGCCTTCATTGCCGCCTGGTCGCTCTCGTACGGTCCGCTGACTACTGGGTAAATCTCCAGCTTGGAGGTGGACTTGATGGCGTCCTCCACCTTCTCGGGGTCGGAGATTCCGGGCAGTTCCACCAGGATTTCATTGTCTCCCAGCCCATACGGCTGCACCGTCGATTCGCTCACTCCCAGGGTGTTCACGCGGTCCGTGATGGTCTCGATCGAGTGGTCCAGCGTCGAAGTCTCCAGGGTGCGGATCGCACTGAGCTTCATGGTCAGCTTCTCGCTGCGGTCCGGGTTGGTCGATACGTCGTAGCTGGAATAGTCGTTGCCATCCAGCAGCGCGCGCACGTCGCTGGCCTTCTCCGCGGGAATGCCGCTGATGGTGATCTGTTCGGGATGCGCGACCGGGTCCAGTTTGTGCACCGCCTGCCCGGTGATGCCAGCCTTCTGCAGGTCGTCCTCGATGCGCTGCACATCGCGGTCGGTGGTCGAGCCGACGGCCTCTTCCACATGGACTTTCAGGACAAGATGGATCCCGCCCTGGAGGTCGAGCCCGAGCTTGATGTGATCGGTAAGCGCCTGCTTCAGCGCGGCAGGGGTCAGGCCATGCGGGATGCCCAGAAAGCCGTAGCAGAACACAACCAGTAACGCAACGATGAACGCTGTCTTGCCCTTCAGATTCTTGCCCATTGCATCCTTTACTCAAACCCCGAGGGTGACGGCCCGGGCCGCCTTACCCCTGCTTAATATCGTCCGCCGTTGTCACCGCGGCGATGGCACTCTTCACAAACTCGAGCTTCACGTTGTCCGGCGCGACGCGCAGTTGCACTACATCGTCTTTGACCGAGATAATGACCCCGCGAATGCCTCCGTTGGTGGTCACTCGATCGCCGTTCTTCAACTGGCTGAGCATCAGCTGCCACTTCTTCTGCTTCCTCTGGTTGGGGGCGATCATCACGAAGTACATCAGCGCTATGAAGACCAGCATCAGAAGCAGTTGCCCGGAAACGCCGTATGATCCCATCCAAATCCATCCTTCTCAGCTTCACTTGCATTGTCATCAAACCGTGGCACACCGACCATCGCCGGAGCATGTCCCCGGAGTTGCGATTGGACCCGCAACCTGGCCTGGAGGTGCTTGAGGGTGAAAGCTGCCGGCGGCAAACAATCGACACTTGCCTTGCCTCATGCAGATGCCGCGCACAATAAGCCGCCGAGGCCTGATGAACAGACCCAGCCTTATAAGTCTCGCGTAACCCTTCGCCACTGTCAAGAAAGCCATCCTGGGGAGAGCGCGCCGGGCCGGCATCCACAAAGGCAATTCAGCCAGATTCTCCCCCGGGCCGTGCCCGCGTCCTCCAATTTTGGGTATGCTACTATCTGCCGTCCTAGAAGCATTTTCGGTAATGGTGTAGATCATTGTTGAGCAAGCAAAAGCAGATTCCTCCGCTTCGCTACGGAATGACAAGCAAAATACGCTACGGAATGACAAACAAAATGGTCTATAGCAATTCCGAAAATGCCCTGCTGGACGTGCCGGGAGAAGGCCCATGCCGATCGAAGACGACATTGCCGCCATCGTTGTCCAGGAGTCCACCCTCACACTGCCCGCCTTCACCCCCGACACCGCCTGGCAGCTCGGCACGACGCTGCGCGACCTCGCCCTTGCGCGCAACTTAAGCATCGTGATCGACGTCCGCCGCTTCGGATCGCCGCACCAGCAGCTCTTCTACTGCGCGCTGGCCGGCACCACTCCCGACAACCAACGATGGGTCGAGCGCAAGATCAACGTCGTCGCGCGCTTTCACAAGAGTTCGTACCATGTCGGCCGGCTGCTGGAACAATCCGGTCTCAGCTTCTGCGCCCGCTACGGTCTGCCCGAGGAAGACTACGCAGCCCACGGCGGCTGCTTCCCGCTGAACGTGGCGGGCGCGGGGATCGTTGGCGCGGTCACCGTCTCCGGCCTGCCCCAGCGCGACGACCACAACCTCGTGGTCGAAGCTCTCTGCCTGGTCACGGGCCGCGACCACGAAGCCCTGCGACTCCAGCCCTGACCGGCTCCATCGCCCTACGCGGACTTTGAAACCGGTCTAAGGAAGGTCTGCACAAGGGTCTGGCATTCCCTCAGGGGCTAAAGCCCCATTGATTTAGTGGCTCTTACGGACGGGCTGAAGCCCGTCCCTTTCAAAACGTGGACTTATGCAGAGATTTCCTAGCCGCGGCGAAATAGCTTGTGGAAGAGACGCCCCACCAGATGCGCCAGATCGTTGTTGGGAGGCGTGGGCGCTGGCGCGGCAGTGGATGGCGCGTCGCTACTGGGTTGCGCGTTGTAGCTCAGCGTCTCGCTGACCTGCGCATGGACCTCGCCCGTTGGCGCCTGCGGCACCCCGGCCACGGGCGCCAGTCCCTCGCTGATCGCCACTGGGAAGGGATGCTCGGCGGCGGCGGCTGTAGCGGGCGCCATCAGCGCGTCGGCCACCGTCACTCCCTGTGCATCCGGACAACCGCATGGCGAACTCTCGTGGTCCACCACCTCGTGCAGACTCCCGTGTTCGAAGAGCACGTGCTGCCCAGCCGTCAGCTCATACACCGCATCGCCGAAGGGGTCGGAGACGGTAAGCATGGGAGCGCCCGCTCCGCGGTTCTCCACGCAGGTGTCGCCGTTCGGCGCGACCCGCAGGCGCAGGTCGAGTGGCCCGCCCGTGCGCACCGCGAAGCGCAGGTCGGGGGTCATCACGGCGTCGGTCGCGGTCGCCGTGGTCTGGATCTCGATTGCTCCGCCATCGAGCGAGAAGAGCAGGGGCGCGGCCACCATCATCTCGCGGCTCTCGCTCAGGTGCAGCACGCTGGTCTGGCAGACGCGCACCGTCCCCCCGCGGCCGAGGCTGATGGGCGCGGTGTGGTCCTTTGCGGTGACGCTCACCGAGCCCATCAGCACGGCGCGACCGTCCATCACATCCTTCGCGCCCGCAACGTCCGCGTCGCGCGTGGAGACGTAGCCGATCAACTGCTGCGCGCGCACCGGGCCGGTCAGCGAACCGCCCAGCGCGCACACCAGCAAAGGCATCAGCGGAAGTGCGCGCACAGATGAGATTCGCAGCGTCATGCGTCCAGCCTACATCTTGAGGAAGTTTGCGATGATCTTCTTGCCGTGAACAGTCAGTACGCTCTCGGGATGGAACTGCACGCCCTCGATGGGCAGCGTGCGATGGCGGAGCGCCATGATGGTGCGACCCGTCGGCCCCGGCGTGTGCGCCGAGACTTCAAGTTCCTTCGGAAATCCCTCTTCGGAGACGATCAGCGAGTGATAGCGCGTGCAGGTCATCGGCGAAGCGATTCCGCTGAAGATCGTGCGCCCATCGTGCTCCACCTGGCTGGTCTTGCCGTGCATCAGCTTGGCCGCGCGGATGACGTTGCCGCCAAAGGCCGCGCCGATGGCCTGATGTCCGAGACATACGCCCAGCAACGGCACGCGTGGCCCACCCTTCTGCACCAGCCGAGCAAAGTGGCGGATCAGCTCGATGGAGATTCCCGCGTCCTCTGGCGTGCATGGCCCCGGCGAGATGAGGATGTGGGTCGGCGCGAGCGCCTCGACGTCTGCTGGTGTCAGCTCGTCGTTGCGGCGCACCAGCATCTCCGCGCCCAGTTCGCCCATGTACTGCACCAGGTTGTAGGTAAACGAGTCGTAGTTGTCGAGGACAAAGACCATAGATGATTTTCTACTCCTGCGATTCTACCGGTTTGCGATGGAGGATTGCCTCGATGACCTTGGGCGAAACGCGAAAGTTCGTCTGTTGCAAGCGTTTCAGCGCGTCGTCAAGATCGACCAGCGATAACGCGCTCGCCGTCGACAGTACGCGAATCGTCGGCACAACCCGAATGCCGAGACTCTCCGCAGCAACGCGCGCCTGCTGGTCATCGGTGAGAAGAATGCTGTTGCGAGACTGCCGGGCCAGCGAAATCGCCGCGCACTCTCCCGCTCCGAGAGCATGAAACGGCGACGCGACGGAAGACAGCGGCGGTGCAATCGATACCCATGAAGGCAGGCCGGCAACCCACCGCTGAACCTTGACGGGGGCCTGCGGAGCCGAAAGCTCTTCGATCACAGCCGTTGGAACAACGACGGCCCTATAGAGTTCACGCAGCAGGTCGATCTCACCAATCAAAACAAGGTAGTGAAGCGGAGTGGCGTCCGAGACAACGAGCATCGCGTTCAGGCCGTCTTTCGCGCACAACCGGCGACGAACTCATCCTGGAATCTCTGGTCGGCGGCCATCTGCTCGGGCGTGTACTCGATCCAGACCTGACGAGCCTTGAGGAATCCATCGAGCTCATAGCGAGTCGCAATTCCAAGCGCGTCCATCAGTTGTACGGCAGAGATGCGGCTCTCGCGATAAGCCTGAACCAGCGCATCCTCCAGAACCGAGCGCGCAGGATTCCGTCCAGCAGCGATAAGTTGCGGCGCGAGATTGTCCGGGATGTCGACGATGACCTGCATGACTAAAGCCTAGCACTAACGTCCGCCGACGAACGAACTTTATCCGCGTGTCCGCCCGATGGCGCGAACGACGGCGCGTGCCTTGTTCGTGCATGCGACATACTCATTCTCCGGCACGGGATCGGCGGCAAGCCGCTGCGATTGTCCGCCGTGGAGCAGATCGAGCAGAATCAGCCCCGCCACCAGCGGGATGAGCCAGATCACACGGCTCTGGTAGCGCGAGTCGACCTCCGACAACACAGATGTGACAAACGCATTCGCAATCACCACCGGGACGATGATTGCCGCCAGTCCCAGTAGCTGCCAGCGACGGCGAAGCCATAGAAGCGGCAGGCCGGCAACGATCGCCAGCGCCGACGCCGTCACAACCCATTGCTGCACCGTGCTGAAGAATTCGACGGGCAACCGGCCCTGCGCCTGTCGTGTGCGCAGATACACGACCCGCGTGCCTGGCAGTACCTTGTCGATCTCGCTCTCCATCCATGCGTTTGGGGTGAAGTCCCAGAGTCCGAAGTTGCTGAGTTCTTCCCGGAAGTTTGCCAGCGAGTGTTGCATCTGCGCCCTGGGATATGCGCGAACGGTGGCCAGCAGCAGAGGCATCTCCTCGCGCAGCATCCGCTGCTGCGCATCGCTGGACGCGCTCTGCCAGACGCCGCCGTCGGCCCACAGAAAGTCGTCGTCGGTATCGGGAAGACTGCCAGCCCACGCGCAGATGGCCCATTGCAGCTCGCCGCAATGCTGCTGCAGGTACCAGCGGCCAGGCCCGTCGGCGACGATGCGGGCCGTCAGGTATGGCATGCGATTGCCGTTCAGGGTCGGCTCGCCGTACAGGTACCCATGCAGCGCCATCTGCGCGGCTGCACCCAACAGGATGATCGCCGCCACCCCGGCCACTCCCCGGCCACGCCGATGCATCGGCGGCCAGCGCAGCAGAAGCAACAGGCCAAGCAGGATGCACACTCCGGCCGCCAGCATCAGATGCGTGGAGTGCGACGCCATTGCCCACCACGCAATCGCGGCCACCGCCCAGCGCTCCCGCGCGGAGAGCACTTCGCGCGCAAACACCAGCAGGTAGATCGAGAGGTACAGCACCGGCCCCAGGATGTCCGGCATGATGAAGCACACATACCAGCCGAGACTCGTGGTCAGGCTGACGAGAGCGATGAGGGCGAGAAACTGCAACTCAGTGCGCCGGGTTGAAGAGCGCACCGCAAGAGAACGCACGACGAGCCAGATGCCATACGACGTCAGCAGCGCATGAATCGCTACGACCGGCCACGCGGTGCCGTTCCAGTGGAAGGGAAGGATGCCCAGCGAGTAGAACTCCGACCGCATCGCCAGGTAACCCTTCGGCCCATGCAGCAACAGGATGCGCGCCAACGGACGCCCATCGCCCAGATAGCTGATCGAGTCGGGGTAGAGCAGCGGATATCCGTTGAGAATTGCTGGCCACAGCATCAGAATCGCGCCCGCTACAACCGCGCTCATGCGCCAGAATCGCCTGCTAACCTGCATTGAATGAGCTTATAGGACGCGTGCCCCGCCGCAACACTAATTCTGCCACTACGATTGCAGCCGTGCGCGTTCGATGGCGCGGACGACGGCGCGGGCCTTGTTGGCGCACTCGGCGAACTCGTTCTCCGGCACGGAGTCCGCGACGAGGCCTGCGCCGGCCTGGATGTATCCCTGCTCGCCGTTCATGAAGAGCGTGCGAATCGCAATGCATGAGTCGAGGTTGCCGGAGAAATCCGCATAGAGAATCGAACCTCCGTAGACGCCGCGGCGCGCTGGTTCCAGCTCCTCGATGATCTCCATCGCGCGAATCTTGGGCGCGCCGCTCAGCGTTCCGGCAGGGAAGCAGGCGCGAAAGGCGTCGATGGCTTCGAGTTCCGGCTTCAGCTTCCCTTCGAGCGAGCTGACCAGGTGCATTACATGGCTGTAGCGCTCGACGAACATGAGGTCTTTGACCTTGACCGAGCCGTACTCGCTGACGCGGCCCACATCGTTGCGACCGAGATCGACCAGCATCACATGCTCGGCGACCTCCTTCTCGTCGGCGCGCAGACTGGCTTCCAGCGCGCGGTCTTCCACCTCGTCGGCGGAGCGTGGACGCGTCCCTGCGATGGGCCTGTACTCCACCGTGCGCCCATGCACCCGCACCAGCAGCTCCGGCGACGAGCCAACGATATGGCAGGGAACAGTTGACAGGGAACAGGGAACAGCAAGCCGCTTTCCCTTGCTCCCTGCTCCCTGTTCCCTGTTCTCTGTTCCCTGAAACCGCAAAAAGTACATGTACGGCGAGGGATTGACGATGCGCAGGGCGCGGTAGACGTCGAACGCATCGACGCCGGGAACGCAGTCGAATCGCTGCGAGAGAACGCACTGGAAGACATCGCCCGAGGCAATGTACTCCTTGGCGCGCAGCACGGATTTCAGGAACGTCGCCTTCGAGGTGCGCGCGGTCAGCTTGAGCGCACCCGGTTTGGCACTGCTGCGCGACTTTCCGGGCTTGGGCAGCGCGCGGGCCAGGCGCTTCTCCAGCCGGTCGAGCCGCTTGATGGCGTGCGCGTAAGCCTCGGCACTATGTGCCGACCCACCCATGCGATGAGACCGCATGGATGGGACACCCGGCTTGTCCGGCGCGACATCGCGCGTCAGGTCGGCGGTGACGATGAGGTGAATCTCCTTCTTGACGTGGTCGAAGGCGAGTACCTGGTCGAAGAACATGAGGCACGCATCCGGCACGCCAAGCTCGTCGGTGGCCAGCGACGGCAGCCGCTCGATCTGCCGCACCACGTCGTAGCTGAAGAAGCCGACCGCGCCGGCGGTGAAGGGGGGCAGTCCGGGCAGGCGGGCCGGCGTGTGGCCGCCCAGCGCGCGCTTCAACTCCGCGAAAACATCGCCCTCGAAGCTGCGGTGCTTGCCGCCTTCGTCCACCGTAATCGATCTCCCGCGCGAGACGATTTTTTTGTACGGCTCGATGCCGATAAAGGTGTAGCGGCCCACATGCTCGCCACCCTCGACCGATTCCAGCAGGAAGGCCTCCGGCTCGTGGTGCGCGATGCGCAGGAAGGCAGAGACCGGCGTCTCCAGGTCCGCCGTCAGCGTGCGATAGACGGGAACGAGCGTGTGCTGGCGGCTCAACTTGACGAAATCGCGGGCCGTGGGCAGGGCAGACTCGGCGGGATGTGCGGATCGGGCGGACATGGCGTGTGATCCCATCATACTTGCGAGGGCAAGTAAAACGGGACTCACGATGGAGTCCCGCTTGCCGTGATCGAACTGTGTGCGCCTTCAGGTCTTGCGGAACCTGCGCCGCGCAGCGCGAGTGGGCCGCAGTCGCGTCCATCGGCAACCTGCTTTCGCACGGCGGATGCTTGCGCGCGGCGCTTGTTCAGCCTCGCTCGAAAGGCCTATACTCCACGCGTTTGGGCGTTAGAGCGGAACCAGAGTTACAGTGCCCAAGCGAAGAGCATAGAAGGTGGCTTTTTCTTGAGGAAAAAGCCACTCGGAGGGATTGCCCCCGGGTATACCTACTCTGATTCCGCTCTAGAGCCTGTTATGAAGTTTGTACCTGGGTAGAGTCTTTGCGTGGGCTTGTT
>DAIRTY010000043.1:0-10985 GCA_036803645.1 Acidobacteriaceae bacterium
ATGAGGAACTCCCAGTAGTCGTGCGAGGCAGTTGGGCCCAGCCCAGGAGTATTCGCCGAGAGACGGTTGCGCGTGGCCGAGCCACCGATGGAGACCGTGGGATAGAGCGAGGCGTGGGTCTCGCGCACCAGATCGTGGGCCTGTTCGTAGGCGTGCATCGTGGCTGCAATGCTCTGGTTCGCGCTGGCGCAGCGTTGCTCCAGGCCGTTCAGGTCGGGGTCATGATAGATGGCCCACCACGCGCCACGGTCGGCTGCGTCGGCGGGCGCGGCGGAGGCCCAATCGCCGTTGTGGCCATTGTCGGAGAAGGACGGCGGCGCGGGGACAGCCGGGGCCTTGTAGTTGGGCCCGACGGTCTTGCAACCGGTGAGCAAAAGCGCGCATCCGGTGAGCGTGAGCGCTGCCAGCAATGTGATGGATGCGGGATGGCGACAGGCCATCATGGTTTGGTCTCCGCGTCAGGCGACACCACGCGCACCAGTTCGCCTTCGGTGAGCGAGTCGGGCGGGATGGCGATGATGGATTGGCCGGGCGCGAGGCCGCTGAGAATCTCCATGGTCGAGCCGGAGTCGCGTCCCTCGGTGACGCGCACGATGTGAGCGTGGTTTGTCGCGTCGACCGTGGCGACGTGAAGCCCATCGGGTTCGAGGATCAAGGCACTGACGGGAACGATGAGCGCGGGGACATTGGTCGAGACGTTCAGATGCACTGCGGCGTAGCTGCCCGGCAACAGCTCGCCGGAGCGGTTGTCCACGTCCACCTCGGCCAGCAGCGTTCGCGTCGCCGGGTCCACCGCGCCGGAGGAGCGCACCAGCCTGCCGCGAAAGATGCGTCCGGGATACTGGGGCAGCGTCAGCGTGGCCGTGACTCCGTTCTTCGCATCCGGCGCGTAGATCTGTGGAACATTGATGAAGACGCGCAGCGTGCCGATGGCCGAGAGGTCGAATATCTCCTTGCTGCCGGAGATGGTGCCCGAGCCCGGCGTCGTCGTGCTTCCGGCGGGCGTGACCAACTGACCGATGTCCAGGTTGCGCGCGGTGATGACACCGTCGAAGGGCGCCACGATGCGCTCGAAGGATTGCAGCTCCTCGAGGCGATGCACGTTGGCCTGCGCGGAGTTCACCTCGGTGTTTCGCGCCTCAAGCAGCGCGACGGCGTTGTCGGTGTCCTGCTGCGAGACGGCGTTCTGCGCGATCAGGCCGCGATAACGGTCGGCTGTTAGTTTAGCCAATGCAGCGTTGCTCACGGCGGTTGCCAGGTCGGCCTTCGCCTGGTCAAGCTGCCGATCCAACTCCGGCGTCTCGATGACGGCGAGCAGATCGCCCTTGCGCACATGCGAGCCGATGTCGTGCGACCAGGACTTTACATATCCCGTGGTGCGCGCATAGATCGGGGCCAGCGTGAAGGCCTGAATGTTGCCCGGCAGCACGATCTCCCGCGCATCTTTCTCGAAGACCGGCTGCTCCAGCGAGACCGGCGGAGCTGCATTGGCATTGGTTGTCTTCACCAGTTCGGTATTGGCATGGACGCGGCGCACGATGCCGGCGATGGATGCGGCGACGGCAACGATGAGGAGAACGACGACCAGCGTCACGAGAGAGCTGCGCGAGACCTCGGGCGTTGCGGTTTCATCATGACTTGTTTGTGACAACTTCGACTCCGGGTCCTTCATATCTGCGTCTCCGTGCGCTCCATTGGCGCCGATTCGGTTGGTCTCGTCCGCTTGCGGCGGTTCATGCCTGGGCCTCATTCGCGTCCATAGCCTTGGTCCCGGCGACAGGCGGGTCGTTGCGGTGCATCAGGGAGAAGAAGACCGGGACGAAGGTCAATGTGCCAAATGTGGCCAGCAGCAGACCACCGATGACGGCGCGGCCCAGCGGCGCATTCTGCTCGCCGCCATCGCCCAGGCCCAGCGCCATCGGCACCATGCCGATGATCATCGCCAGGGCCGTCATGATGACGGGACGGAAGCGCGTGAAGCCCGCGGAGAGCGCCGCTTCCGCCGCGCTCATGCCATGCTCCATCTGTTCCTTGGCGAAGCTGACCACAAGGATCGAGTTCGCCGTGGCCACGCCCATGCACATGATGGAGCCAGTGAGCGCGGGGACGCTGATGTGGGTCCCGGTCAGAAAGAGCAGCCACACAATTCCCGCCAATGCCCCGGGCAGCGCGGCGATGATGATGAATGGATCGAGCCAGCTTTGGAAGTTCACGACGATGAGCGCGTAGACCAGAACGATGGAGAACAGCAGACCGAACGCCAGTCCCTGAAAGGAGCTTTGCATGGTTTCAATCTGGCCGCGCAGATTAATCTCTGTCCCGCGCGGAAGTTTTGCTTTGCTGTCGGCCAGAATCTTCTGGATCCTGCCTGCCACGCTGGCTAGATCGGCGCCCTCGACCGAGCCGTAGATGTCGATGATGGGCTGCGCGTTGTAGTGGCTCAGCGTTCCCGGCTCGGCACCTCGCACGAGCGACGCGAGATTGCCCAGGATCTGCGGCTGCTGGGCGGAGCCGTTGGTGGCGATGGGAAAGTTTTGCAGCTCCTGCAGGTCCTTCACCTCGTACTGCGGGGTCTGCACGGCGATGTTGTAGCTGACATGGTTCTGCGGGTTGAGATAGAAGGTTGGGGAGGTTTGAAAGCTGCCACTCAGGCTGGTCAGCAGGTCCTGCGCCACATCCTTCTGGCTGTAGCCGACCTCCTGGGCGCGGGTGCGGTCGACATTGACTGTCCACTTTGGCTGGTTGAAGGGCTGCTGAATGCGGAGATCGGTGGTGCCTGGGACGCGGCCGATCTGCTGCATCAACTGTTCGGCCAGCGCGCGGTTCTCGTCCACCTTCAGGCCCGCCACCTGCACATCGATCTGCGCGGGCAGGCCAAAGTTCAGAATCTGGCTCACCATGTCGGTTGGCAGGTAGTAGAACTCGGTGCCGGGAAACTGCACGGTCAGCTTGTCGCGCAGCGC
Organism: Acidobacteriaceae bacterium; assembly: GCA_036803645.1. GTDB lineage: Bacteria > Acidobacteriota > Terriglobia > Terriglobales > Acidobacteriaceae > Edaphobacter. Next base: position 2,964 of record DAIRTY010000043.1, read on the forward strand.
GCGCGTGTACTCCGCGGTGGGCCGATGCTTGTCAGCCAGCGAGACCAGGATGTCGGCGTCTCCGGTGCCCACCGGGGCCGAGTTCGAGTAGGAGAGATTCAAGCCCGAGTACGGGACGCCAATGTTGTCGATGACGGTGCCCAGCTCGCTGGGCGGAATCTCGCGGCGGATCACGTCCTCGATCTGGTCGCACAGACGCGCCGTATCTTCAATGCGGGTTCCGGTTTGCGCGCGCACATGAAGCTTGAACTGGCCGCCATCCACCGAAGGGAAGAAGTCCTGCCCAAGCCACGGGTAGAGCAGCGCAATCGACACAACCCAGAACGCAACGATCGCGAGCAGAAACCCAGCACGGTACCGCAGGCAGAGTCGCAGTACGCCGTGGTACCAGTCGCGCAGATTCTCGAAGGAGTGCTCGAAGGCGATCTGGAAGCGCACGAAGGGATTGCGGCTGGAGAGCGCCTGCTGCACGCGGTCGTGCTCGTGACCCTTCAGCAGATACTTTGCCATGGTCGGCACAACGGTCCGCGAGAGGAAGTACGACGCAAGCATGGCGAAGACGACCGCCTCGGCCAATGGAACGAAGAGATAGCGGGCGACTCCGCCGAGGAAGAACATCGGCACAAAGACGATGCAGATGGCGAGGGTGGAGACGAAGGCCGGCACGGCAATCTGCGCGGCGCCGTCCAGGATCGCCGGCTCGACCGGCTCGCCCAGTTCCAGGAAACGATTGATGTTTTCAATGGTCACCGTGGCATCGTCCACCAGGATGCCGACGGCCAGCGCCAGACCTCCCAGGGTCATGATGTTGATCGTCTCGCCCAGCGATGCGAGCGCCAGCAGCGAGCAGATGATGGACAACGGAATCGACACCGCGATGATGAGCGTCGAACGCCAGCTTCCGAGAAAGATCAGGATCATGGCCGCGGTCAGGCAGCCGGCGATGATTGCCTCGCGCACTACCCCGCCGATCGCCGAGCGCACAAAGACCGATTGGTCGGAGATGGGCCGGATCTGGAGCGCAGGCGGCAACTGCGCCGCAATCAGGGGCAACTGCTTGCGCACATTCGAGATGATGTCCAGGGTGGAAGCGTTGCCTGTCTTCTGGATGGTGATCAGCGAGGCACGCTGTCCATCGACGCGCACGATGTTGGTCTGCGGAGGAAACCCGTCGCGCACATTGCCGATGTCGTGGATATAGATGGTGGCGCCGTTCACGGTCTTGATGGGCAGGTCGTTGAGCGCGGCAATGGACTCCGCGGCGCTGTTGGTCTCGATCTGATAGTCGACGTGCCCCATCTTCACTTCGCCGGCGGGCAGGATGATGTTCTGCGCGCCCACGGCGCTTACCACGTCGGCAGCGGATATCCCATGGGCCTGTAGCTTCTGGGTGTCGATGTCAACCTGAATCTGTCGCTGCTTGCCCCCGTATGGGAAGGGAATCGAGGCGCCCTGCACGGTGGCGAGCCCGGTGCGAATGTTGTTCGCGCCAAAGTCGTACAACTGCTGCTCGGTCAGACCATTGCCGGAGAGCCCGAGTTGCAGCACTGGCACGCTGGAAGCGCTGTATTGAATGATGAGCGGAGACGTCGTGCCTGCGGGATACGCCCGCAGCGCCGTCTGCGAGATCGCCGTCACCTGCGCCACGGCCTGCGAGATATTGACCGTGGGGCGGAAGTAGACCTTGATGACGGAGATGCCGTTCAGCGTCTGCGACTCGGTATGCTCGATGTCATTGACCGTTGTGGTCAGGCTGCGCTCGAACTGCACCGTAATCCGGTCGCTCAGTTGCTGCGGCGAGAGGCCGGCATACGACCAGACCACGGTGACAACCGGAATATCGATATTCGGAAATATATCGACCGGAGTCCGCTCGATCACCACCGGGCCCAGGAAGAAGAGCAGCAACGACAGCACAACGAATGTGTAGGGTCTCCTAAGTGCGAGACGGACAATCCACATCAAAACTCCTTTGGCCGGTAGCACGGTCGGCATCGACCACGCGGGACTTGCACCAAACAGCTCAGTGGCCCGGACGAGCAAACGACAGCTTCAGTGAGCGCTGTTGCCGAAACATTCGCTGCTGATTAAACGATAGCAGCTTCCCGCAAGACTCAGCGCCGCTTCATGTCTGCGCCGCAATGCAAAGAATTCCGTTGCGTCCTCGCGGGCCAATATGACTGCGATTGCACTGAGTTCGGTATCCTGTATGAAATGGCTTTACTTCCGTCCGCGATGCAATCGAAGAGGACCACACTCCACGCAATTCTCCCGTCGCAACCATGCAGGATGGGCCTCGGCACTCTTCTCTTTTTATCGCTCGCCATTGCGTCCGCACCGATTTTATCTGCGCAGAGCATGCCGCCCATGCCGGTCGATGCCACGGCCCTGGTGCGCCGCGCCGTGCAACACCGGCTCGACGCCGGCAAGAGCCATCGGCCGGTCCGCTATCTCATTCACCGGACCGACGCGCGCCGCGACACAACCAAGGAGATCATCGAGACCGTGGAAGGGGGCGTTGCGCGCCTGGTCGCCATCGATGGCAAGCCGCTCAGCGCCGAGGCCGACCGCGCCGAGTTGGACCGCCTGGACACGCTGGCCAATCACCCCGAGATGCAGGAGCATCGCCACAAGAGCGAGCAGAAGGACGCAGAGCGCGTCGACCGCCTGCTTGCACTGCTGCCAGACGCGTTCCTATACCGGCTTGAAGGGATGACTCCCTGCGCCGCGGGCCAGTGCTATCGGCTGAGCTTCACTCCCAATCCACACTTCACTCCGCCCGATATGGAGGCGGACCTGCTGTGCGGCGTCGCGGGCGAGGTGTGGATCGATGCGGAGCAGGAGCGGTTGACCCGGCTGGAGGGCCACTTCATCGCGGATGTAGATTTCGGATTCGGAATCATCGGCAAGCTGAACAAGGGCGGAACCGTCCTGCTGGAACAGAGCGACGTTGGCGGGCACGATTGGGAGCTCACACGCCTCACGCTGCATGTGACCGGAAAAGCTCTGATGGTGAAGCCGTTGAGCTTTCAGATCAACGAAGAGGCGAGCCACTTTACTCCGGTCGCGCCCGGCCTGAGGTACAGAGACGCAATCCAGATGCTGAAGCAGTCCGCGCCTTAGAGACTGTATAAAACTCCGTGGCGGAGGGATTTCGCGGTCGTGTACACTGAATTCGACTCGACACTTGAATTTCACAGGGCCCCAGCTTGAATTCCCTTCGGCAACAGAATGCGTTGTCACTGCTGAGCGGTGACGAGGCGGTTGCCATGGCCGCCTATGACTGTGGTGTGCGGCTTGGCACAGGATACCCGGGCACTCCCTCGACGGAGATTCTGGAAACATTTGAAGCTCTGGGCGGACGGGCGCAGTGGTCACCCAACGAGAAGGTAGCGCTGGAGGTTGCGATCGGCGTCGCCTTTGCCGGAGCGCGTGCCATTGTGACCATGAAGCACGTCGGGCTGAATGTGGCCGCGGACCCCCTGTTCACGGTGGCGTCCACGCGGCTGGATGGGGCGCTGGTGGTGGTTTCGGCCGACGATCCAGGGATGGCCTCCAGCCAGAACGAGCAGGACAACCGGCGCTATGCGCTGGCCGCGGGCGTGGCGATGCTGGAGCCCTCGGACTCGCAGGAGGCGTACGAGTTCACGGTGCGCGCCATCGAGCTCTCCGAGCGTTGGCAGTCGCCCGTCCTGTTGCGCATGACCACGCGCGTCTGTCATTCCAAGAGCGTGGTGCGGCGCGGCACGGTTGCGATTCCACCGCCGAAAGCGGCGCACTTCGAGCACGACCTTCCCTCCCGCGTGATGATTCCGGCCTACGCCCGCCCGGCGCATCCGCGGCTGCGCAAAAAGCTGGCGGAGATGGCCGCGTGGAACGATGAGGCAGGGCCAAACCAGCTCATCCCCGGCTCAACCAAGCTGGGAATCATCACATCGGGCGCGGCATTTCTTCATGTGCGCGAGGTTGCGCCCGAGGCCAGCGTACTGAAGATTGGAATGACTTACCCGCTGCCCGCGGAGCGAATGCGTGCGTTTGCCGCGAGCGTGGAACGCTGCATCGTCATCGAAGAGGGCGATCCGTATCTGGTGGAGGGAGCGCGCGCCGCGTGCATCGCGGTGGAGGGCAAGCCGGAGATCTACCGCTTCGGCGAGCTGACCAGCGCGCGCGTGCGCCGCATTCTGGACAAGGATGATTCGCCGGAGCCAAAGCGCGTCGCCGGCAAGATGCCGGCCTTCTGCCCCGGCTGTCCGCACCGCAGCGTCTACACGGCGCTGAAGAACCTGGACTGCATCGTTTCAGGCGACATCGGATGCTACTCGCTGGGGGCCCTGCCGCCCTTCGAGGCGATGGACTCGATGGTGTGCATGGGCGCGTCCATCGGTATAGGGCTGGGGTTGCGCCTTTCGCTGCCGCCCGAGGCGGCGAAGCGCGTGGTGAGCGTCATCGGCGACAGCACCTTTGTACACAGCGGAATTACGGGTCTGGTCGAGATGATATACAACCCGCCGGAGAGCGGTCATGTGGTGGTGATTCTGGACAACGGAACCACGGCCATGACAGGCCTGCAGGAGCATCCGGGGACTGGGCGCACGCTGGCCCACGCGAAGACGGGCAAGGTGGTCTTCGAGGAGCTGGCGCGCACGCTGGGCATACGCAATGTGTATGTGATCGATCCCACAGCGGAGCCTGAGAAATTTCAGCAGACGATTCAAGACTGCCTGGCCCGTCCGGAGCTCTCCGTGGTGATCTCCCGCCACAACTGTCTGCTGGCAAACCGCTGGATCCGCGAGTACGAGAGGTGCAATGAGCAGCCAACCGACTAACATAGCGAGCGGCAAGCCAACAAATGTAGTGATTGCGGGGCTCGGCGGACAGGGCGTAATCAAGGCCTCCGACATTCTGGCCGAAGTTGCCTTCAGCGCCGGCATGGACGTGAAGAAGAGCGAGTTGCATGGGATGAGCCAGCGCGGCGGATCGGTCTCCAGCGACGTGCGGTTTGGCGAGCGCGTCTTCAGTCCCATGGTGCCGGAGGGCGAGGCGGATTTCCTGGTTGTCATCGCGCCGGACCAGGTCCCGGTGAACACATGGATGCTGGGCCAGGGCGGCGTCCTGATTGATGCTTCCATGATCGACGAATCCACACTGTCCAACAAAAAAAGCATCAATGTGGCTCTGCTGGGGGTGTTGAGCCGTCACTTGCCGTTTCCCGTCGAGGCATGGAATGACGCGATCGGGCGCAACCTGCCGGAGAAGCTGCTGGAGGTGAATCTGCGGGCATTCTCCATCGGGCGGGCCAATGGGCAGGGAGTTGAGTAGGAAGGATGAATTCAATTCTGGAATCGAGCATTGCCGACTGTCATCCCGCCAGCGTGCCGGATTTCACCCCAGTTGCGCAGTTGCGCGAGCTACAGTTGAAGCGCTTGCAGGCAGTCGTTACGCGAGCGTGGCAGCAAGTCGAGCTCTTCCGCTCGCGCATGGACGAGCGCGGCCTCGCGCCACAGGCGATCCGCTCACTCGAAGACATCGGTAAGCTGCCGTTCACGCAGAAGAGCGATCTGCGCGATACCTATCCGTTTGGACTTTTTGCCAGCCCCATGAAGGACGTCGTCCGTCTTCACGTCTCCAGCGGAACCACGGGAAAGCCCATCGTGGTGGCGTACACAAAGGAAGATGTGGATGTGTGGACCTCGGTGATGGTCCGCGGCCTGGCTGGCTGCGGACTGCATCGCGGAGACATTATCCAGGTTGCCTATGGGTACGGACTCTTCACCGGCGGCCTGGGCGCGCACTACGGCGCCGAAGGGCTGGGGGCGACGGTGGTCCCAGCATCCACTGGCAACGCCGATCGCCAGATCATGCTGATGAAGGACTTTGGCGTGACCGCGATCTGCTGCACTCCCACCTATTTTCTGCATCTGATCGACCGCGCCGCCGGACTCGGCGTGGAGATGAAAGATCTGCCGCTGCGCGCCGGGGTCTTCGGCGCAGAGCCGTGGACCGAACCCATGCGCAGGCACATTGAAACGATGAGCCGGATCGAGGCGTTCGACATCTACGGGCTCTCGGAGATCATTGGGCCGGGCGTGGGCTGCGAATGCCGCCACCATCGGGGGTTGCACATCTTCGAGGACCACTTCTACCCGGAGATTGTCGATCCCGAGACAGGCGACCCGCTCGCGGACGGCAGCGAGGGAGAGCTGGTGCTGACCACCCTGAGCAAGCAGGCGATGCCCATGGTCCGCTACCGCACGCGCGACATCACCATGATCCTGCCGGGCAGGTGCGAGTGCGGGCGCACGCTGCGGCGGATTGGCCGCATCGGACGGCGCAGCGACGATATGCTGATCATTCGCGGCGTCAATGTATTTCCGTCACAGGTGGAGACCGCGCTGCTCGAGGTCGAGGGCACCCTGCCGCACTACCAGATCGTGCTCACCCGCGAGCAGGGACTGGACCAGATGGAGGTGCAGGTCGAGGTGACGCCGCAGATGTTCACCGACAAGATCGGATCGCTGCAGGGGCTGCATGACAGGCTTCAGGGAGCGCTCGATCATGTGCTTGGAATCCGGGTCCGGGTCTCGCTGGTCGAGGCGTATACCATCGAGCGAAGCCAGGGAAAGGCAAAACGCGTTATCGACAGGAGGGCATCATGAAGATCCATCAGATCTCGCTGTTCGTCGAAAACAAGCCGGGACACATCGTCGCTCCTACGCGCCTGCTGGCGCAGGAGGGCATCGATATCCGCGCCCTGTATCTGGCGGACACCGAGCACTACGGCATTCTGCGCATGATTGTCTCGGACTGGGAAAAGGCCGCGCGAACTCTGGAAGCCCATGGATTCGTGGTGAAGGTGACGGACGTTCTGGCCATCTTTGTGACTGACCGTCCGGGAGGCCTGGCCGACGTCCTGGAGGCGCTGGACGGGAGCGGAATCAATATCGAGTATATGTATGCCTTCTCCGATGTCCGCGGAGACGAGGCAATCCTGATCTTTCGCTTCGCCGATACGGACGCGGCGATTGCGCGCTTGCAGGCGGGCGGCATCAACCTGCTGGCCAGCGAAGAACTCCTGAAGAAATAGCAGATATTGACGAACCAGCAGTCTCACGATGGAATAACCGCCCACTGAAGGAATTGCAGGCCCACGATTATGCCCGTTGCAAAGACCATCGCGCTACAACTCGAGAACGCCTCCTGGATACGACGCATGTTCGAGGAGGGTATCCGGCTGAAGCGCGAGCGCGGGGCCGACGCGGTCTTCGATTTCTCGCTGGGCAATCCCGATCTCGAACCTCCGCCCGCGGTGCTGGAAGCGCTGCGGCGGGTTGTGGCCGGCAACCGTCCCGGCTCGCACGGCTACATGCCGAACCCCGGCTACAGCGAGGTTCGCGAGGCCGTAGCCGCCAAGCTACAGCGAGAGACCGGCCTGGACTTTACGGCCGAGGACGTCTTTATGACGGTCGGCTCGGCGGGCGCATGCAACGTGATCCTGAAGTCGATCCTCGACCCCGGCGATGAGGTGCTCGTCCTGGTGCCCTACTTTGCCGAGTACCAGTTTTATATCGCCAACCACGGCGGGCGCATGGTGCCTGTTGAAACTGACGCATCGTTTCTGCCCGATGTGGAGCGCGTCCATGCGGCCATCACTCCGCGAACACGCGCCATTCTTCTCAACACGCCCAACAACCCCACCGGCCGCGTCTACCCGGAGGGCGTGCTGCGCGATCTGGACGAGATGCTGAAACGCGCCGGCCAGCCCATCACCGTCATCAGCGACGAGCCGTACAAGTCTTTCGTCTACGACGGAGGGCGACAGCCGGAGGTGGCATCCTGCATCGCCAATACGGCGATCTGCAACTCGTGGTCGAAGTCGCTGGGATTGCCCGGAGAGCGCATCGGTTATCTGGCGCTCTCGCCGCGGCTGGCGGGGGCCGCCGATCTGCGCCGCGCCTGCGCCTTCTGCAATCGCACTCTGGGTTTTATCAACGCGCCCGCGATCTGGCAGTGGGTGATGCTGGA
>DAIRTY010000044.1:0-7706 GCA_036803645.1 Acidobacteriaceae bacterium
CCCTGTGGCCACCACATAACAATCCACTTACGCACCCATCCACCGCCAAGGGGGGTGGCAGGGGGAGGGGGAGAACAAACAGCGATCAACCGGCGAATAAACGGCACCGCACTCCCGCGATTGTCTTGATCGTTCATCCGATCCTCACCTCATGGACGCAGAGGACAGTTACACTAAAGCTATGAAGATCGTTCTCGCTGAAAAAGTCTCGCCCGCAACCCTCGCCGTCCTCCAGGAAGAGCCCGGCTGGAACATCGTCACCGCCGATGCGATCGCCAAGCTCGGTCCCGGCGGCCTTGAGTCGGAGCTCGCAGACGCAGACGCGCTGGTCGTTCGCTCCGCCGTGCAGGTGAACGCCAAGTTGCTCGAGTCCGCGCCCAAACTGCGCGCCATCGGTCGCGCCGGCGTGGGCGTCGACAACATCGACATCGACGCCGCCACACACTCCGGCATCGTCGTCATGAACACCCCCGGCGCCAACGCAGTCGCGGTCGCCGAGCTTGCCATTGGCCTGATGATCTCCATGGCACGCAGCATCCCCCGCGCCAACTCCACCATGCACGCCGCCAAGTGGGAGAAAAAATCCCTGCAAGGCTCAGAGTTGCGCGGCAAGACCCTCGGCATCATCGGCCTCGGCCGCATCGGCCTCGAGGTCGCCCGCCGCGCACGCAGCTTCGGCATGGAGCTGATCGGCTACGACCCCTTCATCGCGCCCGTCGTCGCGCGCGAGAACCAGGTCACGCTGCTGCCGCTGGACGAGTTGTTCAAGCAGTCCGACTACCTCACCCTGCACGTCGGCCTCACCACCCAGACCGAGGGCATGATCAACGCCACATCCATCAAGCTCATGAAGCCCGGCGTTCGCATCGTCAACTGCGCGCGCGGCGAGCTCATCGTGGACGAGGCGCTCGCCGAGGCCATCCGCTCCGGCCACGTCGCCGGCGCGGCACTCGACGTCTTCCGCAAGGAGCCGCTCAAGGATTCAGCCTACTTCGGCCTCGACAACGTCCTCCTCTCGCCGCACGTCGCCGGCTCCACCGACGAGGCGCAGGAGGCCATCGGCATCCAGCTCGCCAAGCAGGTGCGGGACTACCTCAAGCTCGGCGTCGTGCAGTGCGCCGTCAACCTGCCCTCCCTCTCCCACGAGGAGTACGTCGAGATCGCGCCCTACATCGACATGGCCGAGCGGCTGGGACTCTTCCTCTCCCACGCCACACCGGGAAATCTGGAGAGCATCCAGATCGCCTATGCCGGGCGTCTCGCCCAGGGTAAAACCGACCTCATTCGCAACGCAGCCCTCTGCGGCATCCTCGCCAACACCGAGGACGACTCCGAGCAGGGGACCAGCGCCAACCGCATCAACGCCGCGGCCCTCGCCGAGGAGCGCGGAATCCGCATCCAGGAGGAGAAGAAGGAGCTCACCAGCGGCGGCTCGGGAAGCACCTTGAAGCTGGTGCTGCACTCCTCCGACGGCAATGCCAGCGCATCCGCAACCGTGCTGCACGGTAACTCGCCGCGCCTTCTCACCTACGATGGCATCGACATCGAGGCGGCCCTGGACGGAACACTGCTGGTCTGCCGTAACCACGACGTTCCAGGGGTCATCGGACGAATCGGGACCATCCTGGGTGATCATTCGCTGAACATCGCGAATTTCGCCCTTGGCCGCTCCGTCCGCTCGCAGCGCATCCCCCAGGGGCAGGCGTTGGCTTTGGTCCAGATCGATGTCAAGAGCCCAAGCGACGCCAACGCAGCCATCGAGGCGCTGCGCAAGGTAGAGGCCATCGTCAGCGTGCGCCTTGTCGATCTGGGAAAGCTGTGATCCGCTTCGCACAAGTAACACTATCTGTTACATATGTCTTGCGAAGCATACCAAAAGAAACGATAACTGTTACATGTTCTCCCAATATGTAACATTTATCGTTTCAACAACAGAAACACAGGCAATACTGTAAATACAATGCAAGGAATTTGAGAATGCCGCTCTACGAGTACAAATGCAAACAGTGCAAGAAGCACACGGAACATATCCAGAAGTTCTCCGACCCGGAGATCACGAAGTGTCCGCTCTGTGGAGGTCCGCTGGAGCGCGTCATCTCCGCCGCGGCCATCTCCTTCAAAGGCGGAGGCTGGTTCAAGGACGGTTATAGCCACACCAAGCCAAAGTCCTCCAAAGAGAAAGAGAGCAAGAGCGACTCCGGCAAATCGTCCACCGAAGCCTCCGCGTCATCCGGCAAAGACGTGAAGCCCGCAGCAGCATCAAGCGCGCCGACCTCACCCGCAGCGTCCGCTTCATCCAGTTCAGACAAGAAATAGCCGCTATTCTCAGCTGCCCAACGAATCCAGCTTGCGCGTCACCAGCTCGTTCAGCAACGCCGGATTCGCCTGGCCTTTCGACAGCCGCATCACGTTGCCGACAAAGAACGCAGCCACCGTCTTCTTTCCGCCGCGATATTGAGCAACCTGCTTCGGGTTCGCAGCGATCACCTCGTCGATCATCGCCTCAATCGCACCCGCGTCCGAGATCTGCTTCGGCTTGTCGCGCTCGTAGACTTCGGCAAAGTCCTTGCCCTCGGTGAAGCATGTATCCAGCAACTGCTTCAGCATCTTGCTCGACAGCTCGCCCGACTCTGCCAAGTCTGCGGCTTGCACAACGCCCTTGAGCGTCACCGGCGATTGCTCCAGCTCCAAGCCTGCGGCCTTCAATCGCCCCGTCAGCTCGCTGGTAATCAGCGAGACCACGCGCTTGGGACTCTTCGCCGCATTTGCCGCCTCCTCGAAGCTGTCTGCAAACGCGCGCGTCGCGGTCAGCGTCATCGCGTCCTGCTGCGTAATCTCGTACTCCGCAATCATCCGCGCGCGCCTTGCCTCGGGCAGCTCTGGCAACGCCTTCAGTATCTCGCGCTGCCAAGCCTCGCCTACGATCAGCGGCGGCAGATCCGGCTCGGGGAAGTAGCGATAGTCGTGTGCCTGCTCCTTCGAGCGCATCGAGTAGGTCCGTCCCTCGGCGTTGTTCCACAGCCGCGACTCCTGCACCACGCGCCCGCCGCCTTCCAGCACCTCGATCTGCCGCTCGATCTCGTACTCCAGCGCCGCGCGGATGTAGCGAAAGCTGTTGACGTTCTTGACCTCGGCCTTTGTCCCAAACTTCTCCGCACCTTTGAGCATCACGCTCACATTGGCGTCGCAGCGCAGGCTTCCCTCTTCCATATTGCAGTCGCTGACACCGGTGTAGAGGAGAATCTCCTTCAGCCGCGTGAGATACTCGAAGGCCTCGTCGGGCGTGCGCAGATCGGGTTCGCTCACGATCTCCGCCAGTGGCGTTCCGCAGCGGTTCAGGTCGATGTAAGTCCGCGAGACCGAGTCCGCGAATCCGTCATGAACGCTCTTGCCCGCGTCCTCCTCCAGGTGCAGCCGCGTAATCCCGATGCGCTTGGTGATCGCTGCGCCCGCCGCGTCAAATGCAGGCACGTCGATCCATCCGTTTTCTGCAATCGGCTTGTCGAACTGCGAGATCTGATAGCCCTTTGGCGAGTCGGGATAGAAATAATTCTTGCGCGAAAAGATGCTCGTCTCGCGAATCTCGCAGTGGATCGCCTTCGCCGCCAGCACGCCCAGCTCGACTGCGTGGCGATTCAACACCGGCAGAGCACCGGGCAGCCCAAGGCACGTCGGACACACATGCGTGTTCGGCTCGCCGCCGTAGCGGTTCACGCAGCCGCAGAAGGCCTTCGACTCGGTCAAAAGCTGGACATGTACCTCCAGCCCAATCACAGGCTGGTACTTGGCAAAAACCTCAGGTGAAAGTGCAGTCGTCGTGGACATACTTATTTCGATTCTAGCAACAAGGCCCATTGTCATGTCCTGCGGCTTTGTGCATCTCGCCTCCGTGTGCGATCATCCTGCCACTGCGACTCCTTTCCAGCAGGTAGACTTAACTCAGCAATGATTCTGCCCTTCGTCCGCGAACTGTTTGCGGACCTTGAAAACTCTGTGCCGTTCGAGCGTGTGCGCCGCCATCTGAGTGGAGGCACAGGGCGCAGACGTGTGTCTGGACTGACGTTTACAGCCCGCGCGCTGTATCTTCCTCTTTTCGTCCGCGCGGCTAACGCGCCTTGTTTGATTCTGGTCGCCGACAACAAGGCTGCCGAGGCACTGCACGCCGCCATCCTCGCCACCTGCGAGTTGACCGGAGCGCTCGCCGCAGACTCCGTCCTTCGTCTGCCCGCGCACGATGTGCTGCCGTTTGAGAATCTCTCGCCACACGCTGAGATTCAGGAGGCGCGCGCTGCCACGCTCTGGAAGATTGCCGCCGGGACTGCGCGCCTCGTCATTGCGCCCATCGAAGCCGCCTGCATGAGACTCTTCCCGCGCGACCACTACGCCGCCCTTGCGCTGCGCCTAAAGTGTGGCGAGGAGTACCTCCTTGACATGCTCGTCGAGCACCTGCTCTCGGTCGGCTACACCCGCGTCGATGTCGTCGAGATGCCCGGCCAGGTCACGCTGCGCGGCGGAATTCTCGACGTCTACTCGCCGGAGATGGACCGCCCCGTGCGCATCGAGTTCTTCGGCGACGAGATCGAGTCCATCCGCCGCTTCGATCCCGACACGCAGCGCTCCGCCTCCACGCTCGACGAAGCGCTGCTGCTGCCGCTCACCGAGACGCCGGTCACGGAAAAGATTCTCACCGCCATCAACGCGCGCCTAACGCGCAGCGGCACGGCAGACGGCGCGGCACTCGAGGGCGGCGAAGAGGCTGTCGAGATGCAAACTCACCTCTCGACGAGTATCAGTGACGCTACCATCTTCCCCGGCTGGGAGTTCTTCGCGCCCGTTGCGCCAGCCGCTGCGCAGGCCAACCTTACTCTGCTCGATCTGCTCGGTCCCGCCACTCGTGTCTTTCTTGAAGAGCCCGCGATGGTGAAGAATCAGGGCGAGCGCTGGTGGAATAAAGTTGAGCAGCGCCACGAGCGCTCCGGTATTGGCTCACTCGTCCGGCCCGAAGACATCTACATCTCGCCGTGGGAGTTCGACGACCGCCTGCGCAAGTTCTCCGGCTGCGAGCTCGACCAGCTCGGCGCGGTTGATGTTCTCGATGCAGACCACAGCGAACTCTCCGAGGTCGACTTCAGCACGCGCCCCACGCAGCGATTTCACGGCAACATCCACGCGCTCGTAGAGGAGATTCAAGCCCTCGTTCAGCAGGACGCGCGCGTACTGATCGCCGTGCCGAATCAGGGCGAAGTGGAACGCCTCGCTGGCCTGTTGCAGGAGTATCAAGTTCCGTATCGTCTCGGCTCGCGTTCGCAGGCTCCGAGCAGTACCACCGTCTACAGCGAGTCGAGCTACCTTGCGGGCGACCAGAGTACGCCGGTGATTGTGAAGACGGCGATTTCAAACGGCGTGCAGGTTCTCGACCTGCGCGACGCCGATGGCCGCGCTACGGCTCGGCAGATCGTTCTATACGGTGCGAACGATCTGGTAGACGATGCCGATGTTACGGCGCGCCCGGTCACGCGCTCGAAGTCGAAGACCTCTGCGTTTGTCTCGGACTTTCGCGACCTGGCGGTCGGCGACTACGTCGTCCATGTCGAACATGGCATCGCCAAGTACTGCGGTTTGCGCGTCATCGAGGAGTCAGACCAGCCGCCGCTTGAACTCATGATCCTCGAGTTCGCCGACGAGGCCAAGCTCTACGTCCCGCTCACCCGCCTCGACCTCATCCAGAAATATCGCAGCAGCGAGACCGGCCCGCCCCCCGAGCGCAACAAGCTCGGCACGCAGTCGTGGCAGAAGACCAAGGCCCGCGTCAAGAAAGCCATGGCCGACATGAGCGCCGAGCTGCTTAAGCTCTACGCGCAGCGCAAGGCCGCCGTCGGCACCGCGTTTTCGCCCGACAGCAACATGCAGCGCGAGTTCGACGACGCCTTCGACTTCAACGAGACCGACGACCAGATCACCGCCATCGCCGACATCAAGCACGACATGGAGTCCACGCAGCCCATGGACCGCCTGCTCTGCGGCGATGTCGGTTACGGCAAGACCGAGGTCGCCATGCGCGCCGCCTTCAAGGCCGTGCAGGATGGCAAGCAGATCGCCGTGCTCACGCCCACTACGGTCCTCGCCTTCCAGCACTTCGAGAGCTTCAAGCGCCGCTTCGCAAACTTCCCCGTCAACGTCGAGATGCTCTCGCGCTTCCGCACCGCGAAGGAGAGGACTGCGATCCTGGAGAAGACCGCCGCCGGCAAGATTGACATCCTCATCGGCACCCATGCCATCCTGGCGCAGAAGCTCAAGTTCCAGGACCTCGGCCTGCTCATCGTCGACGAGGAGCAGCGCTTCGGCGTCCGCCACAAGGAGCGCCTCAAACAGTTGCGCGCGCAGATCGACGTGCTCGCCATGTCGGCCACGCCGATCCCGCGCACGCTGCACATGTCGCTGGTCGGGCTGCGCGACATGTCCATCATCGAGACGCCACCGAAGGACCGCATGGCCATCCAGACCATCGTCGCCAAGTTCGACGAAAAGCTGGTGCGCACCGCCATCGAGATGGAGATGGAGCGCGGCGGCCAGACCTTCTTCGTTCACAACCGCGTGGAGACGATCTACGAGATCGCCGCGAAGATCCGCGAACTTGTGCCGTCCGCGCGCATCGTCATCGGCCATGGCCAGCTTCCCGAGGCCGAGCTCGAGCGCGTCATGCTCGCCTTCATGAACCACGAGTACGACGTCCTGGTCGCGACCTCCATCATCGAGAACGGCCTCGACATCCCGCTCGCCAACACCATCCTCATCAACCGCGCCGACCGCCACGGACTGGCGGAGCTGTACCAACTCCGCGGCCGCGTGGGCCGCAGCAACCGCCGCGCCTACGCGTATCTCCTCATCCCGCCAGATACGGAACTTACCGAGATCGCGCGCCGTCGCCTCGCCGCGCTCAAGGAGTTCTCCGATCTCGGCGCGGGCTTCAAGATCGCCGCACTTGACCTGGAACTACGCGGTGCGGGAAATATGCTCGGCGGCGAACAGTCCGGCCACATCGAGGCCATCGGATTCGATCTCTATTCCACAATGCTCGAAGAGGCTGTGCGCAAGATCAAGGGCGAGGAGGAGAAACCAGCCCATGCTGGAACCTCTATCAACCTCGGCATTTCGGTGCGTATCGACTCCAGCTACATTCCCGAGGAGAACCAGCGGCTGCGCATGTACAAGCGCATCGCCGGAGCCGAAGACCAGACCACGCTGGCCGATGTCCGCGCCGAGCTCGAAGACCGCTACGGCGATCCGCCCGAATCCGTCCTCAACCTGCTCGCCGCCGGCGAACTTCGCCTGTTCTGCGAGCAGCTTGGCATCGCGCAGCTCGACCGCAAGCGCACTCAGATCGACCTTCCAAGCGCAACGCCAAAACCCGCGCCGCAACCGGCTTTCTCGCGTCGCGCAGCGCTTCAAAGGCCTGCCGCCAAAACCTTCGTCGAGATGCTGCACATCCGCTTCGCCGCAGCCGCTGCCGATACTTCGCAACAAGACAGTTCGTCGCTGGCGCGCACTGCCGTTGATCCCGCGGCGATGATGAAGCTGGTGAGCCGCAACGCCAAGCGCGGCGCGCAGTTCACCGCGCAGGGCGTTCTTCGCTGGCCGCTGACTTCGGCGAAGGCGGAAGACGTGATCGCAGAGACTCGCAGCTTGCTCGAAGCGCTCAGCCCGCA
>DAIRTY010000044.1:7806-10955 GCA_036803645.1 Acidobacteriaceae bacterium
CTTCAACGCTTGCCGCTGAAGCTGTGAATCAGGCGGCGATCGCGTTTTGTGGGCCGGCCGGATGGCGGCGCGCTGGCGATCGGAGCGAGAAGGCGACGAGCTTCAGCGGCTTTTCGGCGAAGTTCGACGCTTTCTGGCGTCTCGCGGTAAAGGGCTTGCGCGATTGCGGCTGAACCGCGCTGCTGGCTGAGCGCGAGGATCTCGATCTCGAACTCAGCTGCGGCGTTATTGATCCGCAGCGTATCGCCGACGCGCACCTCGCGGGCGGGCTTGGCGCGCAGGCCGTTGGACTCAATGCGACCCATCTCGCAGGCCTTCGAGGCTAACTCGCGCGTCTTGAAGAAGCGCGCCGCCCAAAGCCACTTGTCGATCCGCGTTCCGTCCATGCGGATATTGTACTTTCCGGGGGGTACCCCCTCCCCCTGAGGGTACTTTGGACGGAAATTATTTGGAATGTTGCGATTAGCGGTGGAATGTGCCGCCAAAGTCGTCATTCCAAACAGTTTACAGCTAAAATCGTCCAGAATAAGGAGTTACGAACGACGCCTGATCGCAGTGATGGTTGCGACGGCGAGACTCGTTCCCCTCCCGATCCACTACTTCTATTCTAGCAGTTTGGGGCGGCGAGTTTTCTGATTTATGTCTTTTAGATAGAGTTAGTTGAACGATTTTACTTGACACGATTTCATCGGCAATGGAGCGATGACTTTGACTGCTGCGGACGCGGTTGTGATTTAATGTGGTCGCGACCGGGCCGGACATCTCTCTGCGCCCAAAGGGATCGCAGATTGGGGCAAAGGAATGAACAGGAAAGGCAATATGGAACCACTCGGAGGCTTATTCAGCGCAAAGCAATCGCTGCTGGGCGCACTGGTGTTATCGATTGCAACGGCTGCGTCTGTGGCGCAGGCACCGGCCACGCCGCGGCCTCCGGCCAAGCCGGGATTGACGGTGACGACGACGGCGTTTGAAGACGGCGGGATCATTCCCAGCAAGTACTCCTATTACGCCACTCCCGCGGCAGCCGTGTCGCCGGAGTTGCAGTGGACGCATGTGCCGGATGGGACGGTGAGCTTCGCGCTGATCCTGCACGACCCGGACACGTCGCTGGCGAAGACGACGGACGAGGTGCTGCATTGGCTGATCTTCAACATTCCGGGGACGGCGACCGGGCTTGCGGAGGGCGTGCCGAATGTGGCGCAGTTGCCGGATGGGTCGATCCAGGGGCTGAACCGGGGGAAGAAACCGGGGTACATGGGGATGGGGATGGGCTCCGCCGGGCCATATCACCACTACACTTGGGAGTTGTTTGCGCTGGACACCAAACTGACGCTGGGACCGGACGCGACGCGAGCCGACGTGATGGCGGCGATGAATGGTCACATTCTGGATAAGGGCGTTCTGGTGGGGCGGTTCCATCGGCCATAGGGCAGTGGAAAGTGACTGTGTGTGCGCGAACCAGCCCTCATGCGATATGACCGCATGAATGTGGCATCCGGCTGTGTCTTGCGACCGGATTCCAGCTTTGCCCCGGAGTGTGACGATGCGCACATGACACCCTTTACCGCCGAGCGGTATAATCTGGGCCAACCAGGGCATGCGCGTGAGTCAGGGCAGAAAAAGGAGATTCCAGATGAAACACGATTACGACTACGACTACGATTCACCCTCCGATTCCGATTCAACCTCACGAAGAGATTTCCTTAAGACCTCATTGCTGAGCGGTGCCGCGGCGCTGACTGCCTTGAAAGTTCCCCTGGCCCATGCCCAGGCCGCGCCCACAGTCCAGCCGCCCTTCAGCCCCATCGACCCTGCCAACTCGCCGATGGGGACGGCCTTCGGCGTCAAGCCGGGCCGCGTCTCCTGGGCCTTCGATCCCAAGGCCACGAGCTGGGACGGCGTGACCAACGCACCGGGCTGGTGGGACGACAGCAACACCCATCCCGAGCCGGTGACGGCGATGCTCTCTGGGACGATCCGCTCGGTGGGCGACGCCACCACCGACAAAGCAGCCTGGAACAAGATCTTCATCGACTTCAACAAGCGCCATGGCAAGGGCGCGGTGGGCTACAAGAAGGGCGAGAAGATCGTCATCAAGATGAACCTGAACCAGATGCACAACCACGGAACGGGCACCAACGATTCCTACATTGCGCCGCAGCTTTCGCAGGCCCTGCTTCGCCAGCTCGTCCAGCAGGTTGGCGCTGCGCCGGCCGACATCACCATCTTCGACGCCATCCGCAACGTGCCGTCCACCATCTTCGACCGCGGCAGCAAGGAGTTTCCCGGCGTCCACTTTGTGGATTCGACCGACACCGATGGCCGCGAGAAGGCAGTGGTCGATAAGTCCAAGCCGATGGTCTTTGCGCAGGGCGGGTTGACGTTCTATCTGCCGACCGTGGTGACGCAGGCCGACTACATGATCAACGTGGCCGGGCTGAAGGGGCACACCATGGCGGGCATGACGGTGGCCGCCAAGAACCACCAGGGAACGATCCTGAAGGCGGACGGTTCAGCCGGAGCGCGCGATGTGCATCCGACGCTTGCCGTCAAGAGCGGCGGACGTGGTCCGGCCCCTCAACCGATGGGCGCGTACAACGGGTTGGTGGACATGAATGGACACCCGGAGATCGGCGGCAAGACGATGCTGTACATCATCGACGGGCTGTACGCGACGCAGCACAACGAGTTCCGCCTGACCCCGGTCTGCAAGTGGTCGAGCGCGCCGTTCAACGGGAACTGGACTTCGAGCCTGTTTGCCTCGCAGGACGGCGTGGCCATCGACTCGGTTGCGCTGGACTTCCTGAGCAACGAGCCGTCGCTGAAGACCATCGTCACCGGCGCGGTGGACAACTACCTGCACGAGATGGCGCTGGCCAACCAGCCGCCCTCCAAGACCGTCTACGACCCGGCGAAGACCGGCAAGGCGCTGGCCAGCATGGGCGTCCACGAGCACTGGAACAACGGCACGGAGAAGAAGTACAGCCGCAACCTGGGCAAAGGCGCCGGGATCGAACTGGTCAACGTGAAGCTGGCGTAGCTAGCTGCCATTGCCATCAACAAACTCGCCGCGCCGCTAATTGTGCGGGCGTGGGAGTGTGCGGGCGTGGGAGTGTGCGGGCGTGGGAGTGTGCGGGCGTGGGAGTGTG
>DAIRTY010000045.1:0-10948 GCA_036803645.1 Acidobacteriaceae bacterium
GTCCACGACCCCCGAGCAGTACGAGGGCTTCCTGACGAAGGCCGGGGCCCGGTCAAACGCCTACACGACCGACGACTACACGAACTACCACACGACCTTCGCGAAGGAGGACCTCGAGACGATTCTTCGCATCGAAGCCGACCGGTTCCAGAACCTCTCCTACGCCGAAGAGGCGTTCCGGACCGAGGCGCGGGCCGTGCTGGGCGAGTACAACAAGAACAGCGCCCAGCCGCTCGCCAAGCTGGAAGAGGGCATGCGCGACCGGGCGTTCCAGGTCCACACGTACAAACACACGACGATGGGGTTCCTGAAGGACATCGAGGACATGCCGAACCAGTTCGGCTATTCGAAGCTCTTCTTCGACCGCTGGTACCGGCCGGAAAACACGACCGTGATCGTGGCCGGCGACGTCGATCCAGCTAAGGTCCTCCCCCTCGTCGAGAAGTACTGGGGGGGCTGGGCGCGCGGAAGCTTCAAAGCAGACATCCCTACCGAGCCGACGCCCAAGGGGCCCGTCTACGCGCACGTCCCCTGGACGAGCCAGACGCTCCCGTGGATCGCCGTCGCCTTCCACGGCCCTGCCTTCTCCGAGACCGACAAGGAGTTCGCCGCGGTCGACCTTCTCTTCGAGATCTGGTTCGGCCACACGTCGGATGTCTACCGCCGGCTCGTCCAGAAGGAGCAGAAAGTCGACCAGCTCGAGGGGGATGTCACCCCGTCGCAGGACCCCTCGCTCGTCGGGGCTTACGCCCGGCTGAAGAAGGCCGCAGACGCCGTGGACGTGCGGAACGCCTTCCTCGAGACGTTCGCCGCCGCCCGGACGACGAAGGTGGACGCGCAGCGGCTGAAGGACGCCCAGTCCAACGCGCGGTACTCCCTGGCCCGTACACTCGACAACACCGACCGGATCGCGTCGACCCTCGCGCGGTACGTCCGCTTCCGCCGCTCGTTCGACACGCTCGACGCGTTCTACAGGACCTACGCCTCGGTCACACCGGACGACCTCCTCGCTGCCGCGCGGAAGACCTTCACGGACGACCGGCTCGTCGTGACGACTCTCTCGGCGGAGGAGCTGCCGAAGGAGCTGGCGGGCGTCTACTGGGCGAAGAATATGACCTGGCGGCCGGGCAGGCCGGAGCGGTTTGTGCGGCCGGTGCGCTGGATGGTGTGCCTGCTGGACGAGGTGGTGGTTCCGGTCGAGTTCGGCGGGAAGACGGCGGGGAAGGTGACGCGTGGGCATCGTGTGCTGGCGGGGGATGAGGCGATTCCGATTGGCTTTCCCGATGAGTACGAGCAGACGCTGCTGAAGGCGCATGTCGTGGCCGATGTGGAGGCGCGGCGGCTGGTGGTGCGCAAGGCGCTGGACAAGGCGACTCGGGCGGCTGGCGCGGGACTGCGATGGCGCAAGGATGAGGCGTTGTTGGATACGGTGACGCATCTGACGGAGTGGCCGACGGTGGTGCTGGGGAGCTTCGAGCCGGAGTATCTACAGCTGCCGGAAGAGGTGCTGGTGACGGTGATGCGCGATCATCAGAAATACTTTGCGGTGGAGGATGCGGCGGGAAAACTGGCGGCACACTTTCTGGCGGTGATGAATACGAAGGCGGATGCGGCGGGCGAGGAGGTGATCCGGCACGGCAACGAGCGGGTGCTGCGGGCGAGGTTCAACGACGCGCGGTTCTTCTGGGAGTTCGACCAGCGGGCGCCGCTGTTGGAGCGCGTGAAGCTGCTGGAGAAGGTGACGTTCCAGAAGGACCTGGGGAGCTATGCGGCGAAGACGGAGCGTGTGCGGGAGGTTGCCGCGTCGCTGGCCGGAGTGATTGTGGGGCGCGGATCGAAGCTGGATGGGGCGGCGCTGGACACAGCGGCGAGGCTGGCGAAGACCGATTTGACGACGGAGCTGGTGAAGGAGTTTACGGAGCTACAGGGGCAGGTGGGCGGGCTGTATGCGCGTGCGCAGGGATTTTCGGCTGCGGTGGGCGATGCGATCTACGACCAGTATCTGCCGAAGTCGATGGAGGACGCGGTGCCGCGAACGGCGGAGGGCGCGGTGCTGGCGATTGCCGACAAGGTGGACACCATCGTCGGAATGTTCGGGCTGGGACTGGAGCCTACGGGATCGAAGGACCCGTTTGCGCTGCGGCGGGCGGCCAACGGGATTGTGAAGATTCTGGCGGAGGCCGAGCCGGCGCTGCCGTTGACGCTGGGCGATGTGGTGGACGCGGCTTCGGCGAGCGAAGCGGTGCGGGTGAAGGTGGAGGTGTTCTTTGCGGAGCGTCTGGAGTTCTATCTGCGCGAGGCGAAGGGGCAAGCTTACGACGTGGTGAAGGCGGTGCTGGCGGCAGGCGCGAACGATGTGAGGGATGCGGTGGCGCGCGCGGAGGCGGTGACGGCGGTGCGCGGCAGCGAGGACTTTGCGGCGGTTAGCGCGGCGTTCAAGCGGATGAAGAACATTCTGGCGCAGGCGGCGGAGAAGGGCTTTCTTCAGGGCAGAGTGGAAGAGCCTACACAGGTGAGTGTCGATCCAGCGCAGACTGCATTGAGTGCAGCGATGATTCAGGTTTGGGAAAGCTATTACAAATTTGCCGAGGAGCACGAATATGTCTCAGCGCTTCAACTGATCGCAACATTGAGGCCGCAGATCGACCTGTTCTTTGAGAAGGTCATGGTGATGGTGGATGACCCGTATGTTCGCTGGACTCGGCTGAGTCTGCTGCGTAATCTTGTCGATAACTTTTCGAAGATTGCGGACTTTTCGGAGATTGTGACGGCGGGATAAGATGTGCCGAGCTGTTCAGGGCTATTGTTATCGATCGCGGGGCAGACTTGTTGGGAGAAAGATGCGGGCGGTTTGGGTGGTACGGGCTTTGTCGGGATCCTTCGCTGCGCTCAGGATGACAATCTCAAAAGGTGCTGCGCTACGGAATGACAAACAAAGGCAGAAGCAGATTCCTCCGCTGCGCTGCGGAATGACAAACAATACTGCGGAATGACAAACAATACTGCGGAATGACTAGCAAAATTGGTTCAGCCGAAGCGGGGGGCGAGCAGGATGTGCTGCTCGACGACGCTCTGTTCGAGGACGGACTTAGCGGGTCTGGACTGCTTGTAGCGGACCTGGACTCGCTGGCCTTTCAACTTCTCGACAAAGTCCTCGGCTTCGGCTTTCTTGGCGAATTCGTGGGTGTATTTGCCGGTTCGGTACTCCTCGACGAAGTATGTGAACTCAAGGGTGGCGAGGAAGCGTGAGGTGTGGGCGATTGCCGCGACCTTGCCGCTACTGATGCGGCCTTCGACCGAGGGCCAGCCCTGCGCGACCGCTTCGTCGCGACTCTTCTTCCATCGGTTCAGATATACAGTACCCCATCCGGCACCCATGAAGAAGACCCATTTGAAGGGTTCGCTCCAAAAGCGCAGGTGGTGGGTCCAGTAGGCCCAGTGGGAGAAGTCCGGGGTCATGATTCGTAAGGTATCACGCGGGAGAGATCAGGGGCGGTTGAGGACGAGGGCAAGGAGGGCCTGGGTGACGCGGTCGGGGTCGTGGCGGAGGAGGTTGCCCTCGAGGGCGAAACTGCCGGAGATGGGTTCTACGCCGAGGGCACGGATGCGGTCGAGGTCGGGGGCGATGGGGGCCTGGCCTCCTCGGGCGTAGAGATCGAGGAGTGTGGGGGAGATGGGTGCGGTGTTGATGAGGGCGTAGTCGAAGAGTCTTGGGTAAGACAAATGCGGGGATTCTTCCCCTTCGGCTCGCTGCGCTCGCTCAGCGTCAGAATGACAACCTTGCGCACGCGGGGATTCTTCCCCTTCGGCTCGCGCTGCTCGCTCAGGGTCAGAATGACAATTCTCAACATTGCAGTGCTGGAGGATCTTTTCGATGTGCTGGGAGGCGGTGAGGCCGAGCGACTCGTTGGCCTGGGTCATGAGGTTGCCGACGTAGACTCGGGTGGCGTGGGATGCGGCGATGGCCTCGGGGATTCCGCGGACGAGGAGATTGGTGATGAGCGAGGTGTATAGCGAGCCGGGGCCGAGGGTGATGAGGTCGGCGTTGGCGATGGCATCGAGAGCGGCGGGGAGGGGTTTGGCGCCGGCGGGGACGAGCTTGAGTTCGAGGATGCGGTGTGTGCTGGCGGTGATGCTGGTTTCGCCGTGGACGATGGAGCCGTCGTCCATGAGCGCGGTGAGGGTGACGTCGGTGTTGGTGGCGGGGTAGATGCGGCCGCGGGCGGCGAGGATCTGCGAGGACATCTGGACGGCCTGGGCGAAGTCTCCGGTGATGTCGGAGAGGGCGGCGAGGAAGAGATTGCCGAAGCTGTGGCCTTCGAGGCCGCCGTGGTGGAAGCGGTACTGGAAGAGGCGTGCGAGCAGGAACTCGTCCTCGGAGAGCGCGACCATGCAGTTGCGGATGTCGCCGGGCGGGAGCATGTTGAGTTCTTCGCGGAGGCGGCCGGAAGAGCCACCGTCATCGGTGACGGTGACGATGGCGGCAAGGTCGCGGATGAGGCAGGAAAGGTCCGCGGGGTGCGAGTCAGGCTGGGGGTTGGCGTTGCGCAGGGTGACGGCGTCCGTGGCGCGACGGGCCGCGGCGGGAGCGGCGACGTAGCGCTTGAGGCCGCGCAGCAAAGTGGAGAGGCCGGTGCCTCCGCCGATGGCTACGACGCGCAGGGACGGCTTGCCGTTTTGAGTTGAGGAGGACACTGCTGTGATGAGTGTAAATGGAATGGAGTGCGCGCGGTTTGCGGCTCGGCGGTTAGACCTCGGGGTAGAGGAGTTCGGTGAAGCGTGGGTCGTCGGCCATGTCCTGGAAGTCGGAGTCGGCGCGGGCCTGGATACGGTTGCGCGGGTTGAGACGGATGGCCTCGGTGAGGTGCTCGAGGCATGTATGGGCGTCGCCGGTCATGCTGGCCAGGACGGCGAGGCCGTAGAAGGCGAAGTCGGCAGCGGAGTTGTCGGAGAGGATTTTTCTCAACTGAGTGCGCGCGTCTTCGTAGTTTCCGTCGTTGAGCAGGGAGATGGCGAAGTCGTAGCGCTCCTCACCGGAGAGAAACTGGGCCTCGTGCCGGGCGGCCTGCTGGGTGCAGGCGTTGATGTACATGCGGATTCGCTCGGTGAGGTCGGCGGGGCTGGAGGCAAGCAGTACTTTGAAGGCTGCGCAGGCCTTGTCGAACTTGGCCTCCTGCATGAGACGGAGCGCGGCTTCGTATTGGGCGAGAGCATGGGCGCGCGGGCCGTTGGCGGATGCTGGCGCGACCCCAGCGAGGGTGTGCGGACGTTTGACGGAGGTGCGAGCGGCGGTCTTCATCGGGGTCTCTGCGTTTCCTGTCTGTAGGGTGCAATGACCAGATGTTGCCGGTCAGCACCAAACACTATCGGCTGAGCATGTTCCGGTTTTTATACGCATCCTGGACGAGAAGGTCAACTCGGCCCGTGCGCGGGTGGGTCATGCGCCCGATTTATGGACGTAGACGGCGGGGTTGAGGTCGGGGTCGTTATACATCTTGAGCTGGCGGTAGAGCTTGAAGCGGCGGCGGCCGGCAAGGGTCTGCTGCCAGAGCTCGTCGAGGCAGGAGGCGAGGTCGTCGCGCTGCTCTCGCAGCAGGTCGAGACGGGCGAGGTTGCGCTGGCGATGGGCCTCGGAGGCGGTGGCGCGATGGGCCTCCTCGGCGGTGTGGTAGAGCTTGAGGGCGAGGACGGAGAGGCGGTCGAGGATGAGGCCGGGGGATTCGGAGTGGAGCGGCGCGGCGGGGTTCTGCACTCCGGCTTCAGCGAGGAGAGTGCGGTCGAGGGCTTCGACCAGGTCGTTGCGTTTCTGGTTGAGTGCGTCGATGGAGCGCTTGAGGCTGGCGATGCTGGTGTCCTTGGCACCGGGCTCGCGAACCTTGTCTTCTTCGTGCCAGAGGTCGAAGTTGGCGCGGTGATGGGCGAGGGCGAGTTCAATCATGTCCGCGGACGCCGCGGGGGTTTCGGAGACCGCGGGAGTGAGCGGGGCGGACGCTGCGAGGTCCTGGTGCCAGCGGAGCGTGGCCTGGTCTTGCAGTCGCGTGATTTGGAGAGCGGTCAACATGGACGATGAGGCGACCCGTGGCGGGCCGACCATCCAACTGTAGCAGCAGGACAGGTTTGGTTGCAGCGAGGGGGCGAAGCCAGGCATTCGCAGGGATGCAGATTGACTCAGTGGGCCGAGAGGCTGCAAAGAGAGCGCACCCTTGTTTCTTCGGGCAAAATGCGGTGGTCCTATCCCGTTGACTGCTCCAGTGGCGGAATGACTGTTTATCAGTTGGGTTGAGAAACTGCCTGAGGTACTACACTAGAATTTCTAACTTAATATCTGTGATGCGCAGGCCCAGTTAAGCGCTGCCGGGGTCTGCGTGGCGGAGAGCTTCGTCAACGCGAAATAGATTCGATTTTGCACCCGGGCGCATGAGATGCCCGTTGGAGAAACAGATTGCCGCATGAGTCTCCGATTCGGAAGGTGCTGATCTATCGCCTGGGCAGCCTGGGCGATACGGTGGTTGCATTGCCATGCTTCCACCTGATTGCGCGCTGCTTTCCCCATGCGGAGCGGGTGTTGCTGACGAACTTTCCGGTTCATGCGAAGGCCGCTGCCTCTGCGTCTGTGCTGGGCGATTCGGGGCTGGTTCACGGAACAATGCGCTACACGGTGGGAACGCGGCGGATGGGGGAGTTGCTGCGCCTGACGTTGGAGATTCGGCGCTTTCGCCCCGATCTGTTGATCTACCTGATGCCGATGCGGCCCTACGGGCGAGTTCTGCGCGATCGGATATTCTTCCGGACTGCCGGGGTGCGGCGGATTGTGGGGCTGCCCGGAGAGTGGGAGCTGAAGTACCGCTTCGACGCAGCAACGGGACAGTACGAGCCAGAGGCGAGGCGGCTGGCAAGAGCGATTGCGGCGCTGGGGGACGCACACCCGGAGGAGATGGCGAACTGGGACCTCCGGCTGAGCGAGGCGGAGCGTCAGGACGCGGTTGCATCGCTGGGCGCTCTCGGCGGGCGCCGGTTGATTGCCTGCGGCCCAGGCACCAAGATGCAGTCCAAGGACTGGGGACAGGAGAAGTGGCGGGAGTTGCTGGCGCGGCTTCATGCGCAGTATCCGCTGCATGGTTTGGTCCTGGTGGGGGCCCAGGAGGATTACGAGGTGAGTGAGTACTCCGGGGAGTGGTGGCGCGGCGCGAAGGTGAACCTGTGCGGCCGGTTGACGCCGCGCGAGACCGCAGCGGTGCTGGAAGGCGCGGAGGTCTTTCTTGGGCCGGACTCCGGGCCGATGCACCTGGCCGCCAGCGTTGGAGTTCGGTGCGTGATTGCGTTTTCGGCGCACGGGCTTCCCGGCGTATGGTATCCAGCCGGGCGGCAACACGAGATTGTGTATCATCAGCCGGAGTGCTTTGGCTGCGGTCTTGATACTTGTGTTGCGATGAAGAAGGAGTGCATGCGTTCAGTGACGGTGGAAGAGATGGAACAGGCCGTGGGGCGCGTTCTCAACCCGGCACTGCAAGTATTGCGATGAGGGCCAGGAGGCCCGATCCAAATGTTAATCGTTACTGGAGGCGCGGGCTTTATCGGCAGCAACCTGGTCCACGAGTTGAATGCGCACGGCATCACGGACATTCTGGTGGTGGACAACCTGGCCAATGCAGAGAAGTTTGCGAACCTGCACGGCGCGCGCTATGTGGATTACCTGGACAAGCGGGAGTTTCGCCGCGCCATTGCGGAGGACGCGCTGGGAGGGGGCAGGATCGAGGCGATCCTGCATCAGGGAGCCTGCTCCAACACGCTGGAGGACGACGGCGCGTACATGATGGACAACAACTTCCAGTACACGAAAGAGGTGTTGCGGTTTGCCGTGGAGCAGGGCGTCCCGCTGGTCTTTGCCTCCAGCGCGGCGGTCTACGGGCTCTCCGGGCCGGGACACTTCACGCCGACGCTGGAGAACGAGCGGCCGCTGAACGTCTATGGATTTTCCAAGCTGGCCTTCGACCACACCTTTCGCAACCGGCTGGCTTTGGACGAGGTGCCGACGACGGCGGTCGGTCTGCGCTACTTCAATGTGTATGGGCCGAGGGAGCAGCACAAGGGACGCATGGCCTCGGTGATCCACCACTTCACGAAGCAGATGAAGGAGACGGGGAAAGTGCGGCTGTTTGCGGGCAGCGGCGGCTACGGCGACGGAGAGCAGCGGCGGGACTTCGTCTACGTGCGCGACCTGGCGCGGATGAATATGTTCTTCGCGGGGCTTGGACCCTACGCGCCCAAGGCCGGCGAGGAGCGCAAGGTCTATCGCGGCGTGGTGAATGCAGGGACAGGCGCCAGCCGCAGCTTCAACGACGTGGCGCGAGCGCTGATGGCGGTGCATGGGAAGGCAGCGATCGAGTACATTCCATTTCCCGCCGATCTGGAGGGCCGCTATCAGCACTTCACGGAGGCCGACCTGACAGGATTGCGCGCGCTGGGCTGCGATCTGGCGATGACAGGGCTGGAAGAAGGGATTGCGGAGACCTGCGCCACGCTGCGGAAGATTGGGTAGTGGGTCAATTTGAATTGAATGATTGAAGTTTCCCGATAATGACTTTACGGGCACTTCGAACCATCAATAGCAGTAACTCACCAGCTGCTCACTCCACGCGATGGCGACTATGCTCTTATGGAGGGACTTTGTGGGCCCTGAGGAATCGGTAGATAGAAGCACATCTCTAGGAAAGATGAGCATGCTGAACCGACCGAGCCTTGGAGCAACCTGGTGCCGAGGAGAATTTATCGAGCGTAGTATGGTCATTGTATATTTCGTGGGCAACTCTGCTGAAACGGCTTAGATCGGGGCCTTATGCATGCTTTTGACTGTTTCAATTGTTCTCCTTGTTTCTCGTGTTTAACTTGGACCTCGCTTCTGGTTGCCACGTTTGCGATGGCCGGGTGTGGCAGCGGAGGGTCGCCGGCAACGGCACCAGGAGTAGCGCCGACGATCACCGCACAGCCGGCGAATGCGACGGTTCCGCTTGACAGCGCGACCACGCTGACGGTGGCGGCAACGGGAAACGGTCCCCTGAGCTACCAGTGGACGGAGAACGGAAATGCAGTCCCGGGTGCGACGTCGGCAAGCCTGACGACGGCTGCGCTGCAACTGGCAGACTCGGGCGATAAGTTTACGGTGACGGTGACGAACGCCTACGGTTCGGTGACAAGCAATGTGGCGACGGTCACGATTGGGCCGCGGTCGCCGGCGCAACGGGATATGCGCTTCAAGCATGTGCAGCTCTCGCCGAACCTTGAGGCGGGCTATGTATCCAATATTACCGCGGTCATTCCGGGTGATATGTCTCTGACGTATTTCACCGGCGAGTTCGGCTCGCCCCTGGGGGGGGGGAACCAGAACTGCGGCACGACCTTGAACTTTACCGTCTGCGCCTGGTCATTGGTGGAGTATGGGGCGCCGGCGAGTATACAGGGCTTTAACTCGGCGTATCTGGCGGATTCGCTGACGAATCTTAATAGCGATCTGGCGGCGTTGGGTACGAACGCCGTCGTAACGTCTCTGGACGAGCAGAATGGGCCGGGGTTCGCATATGGGGTGGTCGCATATTCTGTGGAGACCGATCCGACGGTGTCAAGCGGCTTCGCCATCGAGCGCGCGACGGTGACGGATGCGACGCTGGTAACGACGGTGTCGGCGATGGCGGCGAAGGGCGAAGTGGTCACAGCGGTATCGGTGAACAGCGCCGGGGACATCGATCTCGTGGCTTATGGCTGGAGCGGCGACGCGGGCACGGCCTACGACGCGCAGACGGTGCTGACCATGTACACGGGCGTCGGACCGCAGGCCGAGAGCCTGGCGCAGCAGGGTTACATCATCACGGCGGTCGGAACGGCTGACGCTAACCATATGTTGCTGGTGGGCACGAAGGTGCACGGCGATACACTGCCGCGCAATCTCCTCTACGCCGGTTCTCAGAGTGGCGGCACCGGGTCGGATGGCCAGATCATCGTCGGGCATGTCTTTGGCAACGACGCTGGGAACAACCCGAACCTGCCCGGCGATTCGATCCTATTGGTTCAGTAGGGGCGGCGCTTCTTCGGAGTGACGTGCGTCCCAACAACATCAACGGTCGGGTGCTTCGGGTTGATGCATCAACTGCCAATGTTGCATATGTGTGAGAACTGAGGGCGAAGTTCCCGAAATACCCCGGCGGATATAGGTAACATCGTTCGCGCTGGATTTCAAACTGACTCACCGCCGAAGATTGGGACTTAGATTTTGACTGACTGATTGAGGAGGGCTTCGGTGGCTTCGATCAGGGAGGGGAATCGGAGGTTGGCTAACTGGCGGGCGGCTTCGGCTCCGGGCTTCTGGTGGGCGGGGTCGCCTTCGATGAAGAGGGTGGTGCTACCCAGGCGATGGCCGAACTCGATGTCGGAGAGCGAGTCGCCGATCATGATGCTGGAGCCGGCGGCGATCTCGGGGAAGTCGGCGCGGGCCTGAAGGAAGAGGCCGGGGAGGGGCTTGCGGCAGTCGCATTGGTGCGTGTCGTGAGGGCAGAAATAGAAGGCGTCGATGTGCGCGCCGTGCGATTGCAACCAGCTTTGCAATGCGGAGTGGATTGCGCGCACATCATCTGCCGTGTAGAGTCCGAGTGCAATGCCACGCTGGTTGGAGACGACGACGACGCGCAGGCCCGCGCGGTTGAGGCGAGCGATGGCCTGCGGAACGCCGGGCAATGGCTGAAATTCGCTGTAGGTGGTAATGTAGCGGCCTTCCGGCAGCTTGCGATTGAGGACTCCGTCGCGGTCCAGGAAGACGGTGCGCAGGGTTCGGAGTGAAAAGCTGTTTGCGGAGTCGGCCACCCCGTTATGATAGCAACAGCGTTGTTGGCAGCTAGCGGCGCGCGAAACGAATTCTGAATGCAGCAGCACAGAGAGTGAGGGCACCATGTCCAGTAGT
>DAIRTY010000046.1:0-10747 GCA_036803645.1 Acidobacteriaceae bacterium
GCCGCTACCGCGCAACCTGCCGCTGCTCCGGCCCAGTCTTCGCCCGTGGTTGCTCCTGCTCCCGCGCAGCCTGCCGCGCCCTCGCCCGTCACTTCGCCCGGGCCCGCCGACAGCCAGCAGGGTACTCCCCTCAACCCCATCCAGCGCGGCGCAACCGGCCCGTTCACGCTGCGCGCCAACGCCTACGAGGTCCGCCTCAACGCCACCGTCCTCGACGGCTCCGGCCGCAGCGTGCAGACCCTCGACAAGGACGCCTTCCGCGTCTTCGAGGACAACGTTCCGCAGACCATCGCCGGCTTCCGCCACGAGGACCTGCCCGTCTCGCTCGGCATCCTCATCGACAGCTCCGGCTCCATGTACGACAAGCGCACCGCCGTCGACGCGGCTTCGCTCGACCTGGTCAAACTCTCCAACCCCGAGGACGAGGCCTTCCTCGTCGACTTCTCCTGGGAGGCCTTCATCGACCAGGACTTCACCAACAACATCGACAAGCTCCGGCAGGGCCTCAGCTACATCAAGTCCTCCGGCGGCACCGCCATCTATGACGCGGTAGTGGCCTCCGCCGACTACCTCTCCAAGAACGCCAAGCACCCCAAGCAGGTGCTGCTGATCGTCACCGACGGCGAGGACAACGCATCCAGCGCCACCCTCGAACAGGCCATTCGCCGCATCCAGGACTTCGACGGCCCCGTCGTCTACTGCATCGGCCTTCTCTTCGGCGACGACACCACCAAGACCGGGTCGCGCCTCGCCCGCCGCGTGCTGGAGACGCTCTCCGAACAGACCGGCGGCGCGGCCTACTTCCCCAAGTCCGTGAAAGATGTCGACGCCATCACCAAAGAGGTGGCCAACGACATCCGCACCCAGTACACCATCGCCTACCACTCCACCAAGCCGCCCGAACTCGGCGGCTACCGCGTGGTCCGCGTCGAGGCCAGGGGCAAGGGCTACGGCAAGCTCTCCGTGCGCACACGCAGCGGCTACTACCCCCGCGTCACCCCCGCCGCACAACCCGGAGCCACTCCAGCCGCGGCAAAGCCGGACGTCGCTCAGTAGCAACGCAAACTAGCCCATCACAATCACGATGGCTCCAGCCGTGATGAGTAGTCCGCCGATCAGCGAGGCAGGGGTCAGCTTCTCGCCCAGTAGCAGCCATGCAAAAACCATGACCAGCGGCACGCTGAGTTTGTCCAGCGGAGCCACGCGCGAAGCGGGCCCCAACTGTAGCGCGCGAAAGTAGCACAGCCACGACAGGCCTGTGGCCAGCCCCGAGAGGGTGAGAAAGAGCAGCGTGCGCCGGTCAATGGAACGAATCTCGCCGTGCTTGCCCAAGGCCAGCGCAATGCTCCATGCAAAGATCAGCACCACTGTGGTGCGCAGCGCCATGGCCAGATTCGAGTCCACATGCTCCACGCCCACCTTGGCAAGCAAGGCAGTGGCGGCGGCAAAGGCCGCAGACAGGAGTGCCCATCCAATCCAGCTCATTGGCTCATCATACGCGGCCCATGTAGCGTTGAAGGGGAAAGGCTATATCTTCTCATCGATCCGCAACGACTCACTCTTGTTGGCCAGGTCGTCCTTTATTGTGGGTCGGCAAGCTGTAACCACCCATCGGCATGCCCGGCGGGTGACAAGGATTTCTGAAGACTTGAGCCGCGCCAAAATGAATGGCCCCACGTCTCGACGGGAGACATGGGGCCATTTTTGTTGCCGCGTTCGATCAGAATCCGCGCCCCGTCGCGGAGGTCTTCGCAATCGCGGGGTCTTCCTTGCCGATCGGCGCAGCCGTCAGCGTAAGTGTCGCAGTCGGAACCCCGTCCGCGCTGGCCGTCACCTTGATCTGTCCTGCTGTCCCGGTGGCACGCAGCAGGGCAAGCGCGTTGCCGAAGTACAGCTTGCGCTGGGTCGCCTGGTACGGGTCGTGGTCCATCATATTGCCGTTGTCCACGGCGATGATCGACGCCGGCCCGCTGGCCGCGAAGCGAACCATCGTCGTCGAGTCGGGAATCCGCGTTCCGTCCTTGTCGACCAGGGTCGCCGTCACATAGCGAACGTCGTTCCAGTCCGGCGTCAGCAGCATGGAGGGCTTATCCGCGGTGAAGACGATTCGCGCCGGTTTGCCCACCGTCTTCAGTTCATCGCTAGCAACGATCTTGCCGCCGCTGCGCGCAACCGCCTTCAGCGTTCCCGGCTCGAACGGCACCTTGAATGAGATGGGGCTGGCGTCGGCGTGCAGCTTCTCGGTGCCCAGCGACTTGCCATTCAGGAAGAGTTCGACCTCTTCGGCGTTGGTGTAGACCTCCACGTTCTCTGTGTGCGGCGTAAGGTCCTTCGGGGTCCAATCGTTGAGCAGCGGCTCCGAGAATCGCACCGTGGGATCGGCCGCCGGAGGCGCGCCTGCACCCGCACCGGCTGGGCGAGCACCGGCTGCGCGGGGCGTGACTCCACCAGGAGCGGCTGCGCGCGGAGTTGCGGGAACCGCGGACTGGTCGGTGCTGGTTGCGTTCGCGTAGCCGGGATCGATGGGCGCGGGGCGGACCGAGGCTGTGCGCCGCACCATGGCCACCATCGGCTTGGTGGACCACCAGCTCTGGCGCTCGAATGCGCGTCCGTGCGGCAGCGCGACGGTGTTCAGCAGGCCGGAGCCGGATCCGATCGTCGGCCAGGTGCGCGACTCGCCCAGGTAGTCGATGCCGCTCCACAGAAACTGCCCGGCGTACTCGGGGTGGTCGCGTAGCGGCGTCCAATTCCCGCGTTCGTGGCCGTTCTCCGTGCCAATGATCTTGCGCGTCGGCTTCTGCGCATGGGCCGCCAGGATCTCGGGTTCGCGGTAGTTCTGCCCCACCACGTCGAGCAGGTCGGCCAGGCCGTCCTCGTAGTCGTGGCTCGCGTTGGGACGGAACAGCGCCTGGGTCACAGGCCGCGTCGGATCGTTCTGGTGGAAGGTCTCGACCAGCGCCTTCAAAATCGGAATCGCAACCTCCGGCTTCGGCGTGTCGTGGATCTCGTTGCCCGCCGACCATAGAATAATGCTGGGATGATTGCGGTCGCGCATCACCGTGTCGGTGGTGTCGCGGATGTTCCACTCCTTGAAGTAGAGGTGGTAGTCGTACGGATTCTTGGCCACCGTCCAGCAGTCGAACATCTCGTCCATGATGAGGAAGCCCATGCGGTCGGCCAGGTCCAGAAACTCCGGCGCGGGCGGGTTGTGCGCCGTGCGTATGGCGTTCACGCCCAGCTTGCGCAGCTCGGTCAGCCGCCGCTCCCACACGGCCAGCGGAACCGCCGTTCCCACCGCGCCGCCGTCGGTGTGCAGGGCCACGCCCAGGACTTTGTGGTGTGCTCCATTCAGAAAGAGGCCCTGGTTGGCATCGAAGTGGAACTCGCGAATGCCGAAGGGGACGTCCTCCTCATCGACAGCTTTGCCATCGCGCAGCAGCGTTGCGTGAACGGTGTACATCGCCGGGTGGTCGAGGTCCCAGCGGTCGGGTTTGGGCAGCGTCGTCTCGGCGTCCATGTCGGCGGTGTCGCCGGGCGAGAGAACCAGCAGTTGTGCGGAGGTGATCGCTTTGCCGGCGAGAACGGCACTGCCGCTCGGTCCGGTCAGCCGCACCCTCAGCGAGAGCTTCGCATCCGTGGCGGACTCATTGGTCACCGTGCTGCGAACGTGGATCGTCGCCGACTCGGCCGAGACCGCGGGCGTCGTGACGAACGTCCCCCACGGAACAATGTGCGCGTCGCCCGTGGTAATCAGCCGCACCTGGCGATTGATCCCCGCGCCGGGGTACCACCGCGACGCAGGCTGCTGCGAATCGTCCACGCGCACCGCAATCACGTTCTTGCCCGCCTGCAGATGCGGCGTCAGCTCGTATTCAAAGCTCACATAGCCGTATGGCCTGTGCCCCAGCAACTCGCCGTTCAGATAGACATCGCTGTTGGCCATCACGCCGTCGAAGACGACAAACGTCCGCCGCGCGGAAGTCGGCTTCGCATCCGCTACAGGGACAGTGAATGTCTTGCGGTACCAGCCGATGCCGGTCGGCATAAATGCGCCCGCGCCTTTCGATGGCGCGTCTTCCTTTACCGGTCCCGCAATGGACCAGTCGTGTGGCAGCGTCACGCTCTTCCACGCCGAGTCGTCAAAGACTGGCTTCTCCGCGCCCGCGACATCGGCCTGCAAAAATCGCCAGCCCGTGGTGAACAGCTGAATCACGCGCGGCTTCTGCGAAGCGGGCGTAGTGGTGGTGATTGCGCCGATGGCTGCAGCAGATGCGGCGGCAGCGGTCTGTGCGGCGGCGGGAGTGGCGTTAAGAGAGAGCGGAAGGGCGGCCAGAGCGGCGAGAAGAAGATGAATGCGGCGCATGAAAACCTCACAGGTTGATTCTGAGTCGAGCAGTTCGTGTCATTGCAATTTCCCAGCCCTCTGCAATCGAGGGCGGGGGAATCCGTATCCATACTATGCGCAATAAGGCCCTGCCGGCGTCACTTTTGCGTCGTCGTCGGCGTAGGCAGGATGGGGTTGAACTTCGTGGCCAGCTCCGGCGTGGACACCGCGCCTGTCTGGTCGGCGGCCTTGGCAACCTCCGCCGCGAAGACGTAGCTGCGCCCGAACATATTGCTGGTGAAGATGACGTACTTCTTGTCCGGCGAGAAGCGCGGGTTCGGTTCGGCGCGGTAGTTCTGGTGCGCCATGTTGACCAGGTGCTCGGAGTGGAAGACGCCCGGCTGGAAGAAGTTGGGATCGTTGAGCGCGCCCTCGGTGCCTCCAATCATCTGTGGCCGGAACAGCTCGATCCACTCGCCGTCCGGCGCTTCGGCCACTTGGCCGGAGTCGCCGCCGTCGCCGCAGAAGAGGTCGAGGTCCTGCGTCAGGTTGAAGTGGATCGACCACTCGTTGCGCTGCAGGTGATACGCCACCCGCTTGTGCGTCTCCAGGTTGTAGCTGGCGACGAAGAAGTCCTCGCCCTTGGGATACTGCCAGTCGTACCAGATGGTCTTGCCGTCCAGCCCCCAGAACTCGTGTCCCGCGATCTCCATCGCCATGGTGCGCTTGTGGATGAGCATGTTATGGGTGCCGTCGGTGTGGATCAGCCAGATGCGGTCCACCTTCTGCCACATGCCCTCGTGACAGTACATGATGAGGTTGGGATCGGTCGGGGAGAAGAGCATGTGGCCGATCCAATCGGTCGAGTGGAAGAGCACTTTGATGGTTCCGGCCTTCTCGCCGTTCGGGCCCGGCATCAAGCGAATGGTGAAGAACACCACCGGAGTGCGCGATGCCAGCCGGCGCTCCATCATCGCGCCCTTGTCGTCCGACTGCACGTTGGCCCCGCCCAGCGTGGGATTCGCGGCAGCGGGATTCGCGGCGGCGGGAGCACCGGCAGCCGAAGCCGCCGGTGCAGCCTGCACGCCCGTTCCACCCGCTCCAGCTCCTCTGCCGAATCCTCCTGCCGGCGCGGCAAGAAATGCGTGCGGCGCATTTGGGTTGCCACCCGGACAGTCCGCCGCGTTATACGTCCCCGCGCCCAGCGTCTCATCCGCATTCACGCTGGAGATGCTCACCCGCGGCGGCAGGTCGATCAGCTTGGTCACCGCGCCGCTGTTGGTGTCTGCCTTGTACACCGTATTGCTGCGCGTCACCGGGTCCGTGCGCGTGAAGAAGACGCTGTTGGTCTTGTGCCCCACAACAATGGTGCGCGACCCGCCACCTAATCCGCCGCGGCCGCCTCGCGCGCCCTGCCCTGCCTGCCCGCCCGCCGCTGCATCCGTGGCAGGTGCAGTTGCCGCGGGAGC
The DNA here is from genome assembly GCA_036803645.1 of Acidobacteriaceae bacterium. Classification (GTDB taxonomy): domain Bacteria; phylum Acidobacteriota; class Terriglobia; order Terriglobales; family Acidobacteriaceae; genus Edaphobacter. The sequence continues at coordinate 5,794 of DAIRTY010000046.1, forward strand.
AGGCGCAGCCTGGTTCGGCACCACCATCCGGGTCGTCATCGTCGCCAGGTCGAGCACGCGAATGCCGTCCGGCGAGTTGTACACCATCTGCTTGTGGTCGGGCGTGAACGCATTCACGTTGAAGTAGAACGCGCCCGAGTTGGGCTCGTCCGATACGCGCCACACGCGGTGCCCCGTGTGCTTGTCGATCCAACTCTTCGGCGGCACGGCCCCCGTCTCGGACGGCTTGTTGTCGCGCTGCATCTGAGCGCATAAGCCCGGCGCGTATAGAGACAGCGCGGCCAGCGGAGCAAATGCCAGTATGGGGACGAGGGCTGTGAGTCTGAATTTGGCGGGGAGTCTGAATCGTATGCCGGACTGGGGGACCATTCGCTGCTCCTTGGATAAAGACCTCCCTGCGAGAGCAGGACAACGCTCACTGCAAGGGGGGAAAGCTCACTGCACAGACCTGCATTCAGGCTGTCAAAGTGCCGGCCCGGTCGTGCGTCAGAGAGATATAGATAAGAAGACGATGCAGCGGAATAATTAGTTTCGGTCATGAATCCATGGGATGCCGCCGAAGCCGATTGGCAACCGCAACGCTCGGATGCGCATCCGCTGGTTGAGCAGGCCGGTGAACGTCGAGCAGATCAGCCTCCACTCGATTCTCCACGGCCCGCGGCAGTCCAGAAAAATCCGCCTCGCACAACCTGCAACACTCCCCATGAGATTGAGTTATGCTCTAGCCTTGAATCCGATTGGGGCCCGGACCGGAATCCGGCCTCTGTACGATATGTAGACATCTCCCTCCCGCCGTCTGATATCGCCGATGAAAGGTTTGGCAGCAGATAGCTGACTCAGGAGGCGCACGCGATGAACCGAATCATCCTTGCCGACAACCAGGCGATCTTCCGCGCAGGCGCGGCCCGCGTCATCGCCCTGGAAGAAGACATGCGCATCGTGGCCCAATGTGAAGACATCTCCCGCCTCTCCAACGCCATCGATACCTGGCGAGGCGCCATCCTTCTCTTCTCCTCCAGCATGCAACTGGACGCCAACGCCGTCGTCGCCCATGCCCGCGCGGCCGGCATCCGCGTCATCTACATCGCCGAAAACGGCTCGGAGGTCCCAGACGACCTCGCCCGCGCACTCGATGGAGTGCTCTTTCGCAATGTTCCCGGCCCCGGCCTGCTGGACTGCATCCGCCGCGTCGCCACGGGACAGCACTCCTTCCAGCACTCCAACGTCACCTCCATCCTGGCCCAGGACTCGGTCGGAGCCCGCGTCCGCGACCGCCTCACCCCCAAAGAGATTCAGATCGTCGCCCTCATCGTCCAGGGATGCAAGAACAAGCTCATCGCCATCCAGCTCAACACTAAGGAGCAGGTCATCAAGAACTACCTGCGCAGCATCTACGACAAGACCGGAGTCAGCGACCGCCTGGAACTCGCGCTCTTCACCATCCACCACCGCGCCCTGGCCGAGGCCGCCGCCCACGCCGGAGACCTCCTCCAGCAGGCCAAATCCGCCTGAACCTCGCGCCCGCACTGACCACTGTTCCTCATCCCCATCGCTCCACTGGCGTGAACTGCGCCGAACCCTCGCCCCCCAGCACAACCCGGTCGCCTACAACCAGCCATGTGTGCGCCGTCAACTCGCCCGCCGCCGCCCGCGCCACGCCGTAGACCATCGTGCCCGGCACCCCGCGCCGGCGCAGCATCGTATAACCCGCCAGCGTCTGCGGGAAACAGACAAACGCGATGGGAGAGTGGCGCGCAACCGCCTCGACCGCCCAGCGCACACGCCGCGCAATCTCGGCAGCCGCGCACTCCGCGGTGTTCTTCTCCCGCATCTCGTCCGTTGCTGCCCTGCGCTCTCGTGCCGCAACCTCAGAATCCGCGTCGTCGTCGGTCCTGTCTGCCGCGGGCCCGCGCGCGATCGTCAGTACGATTCTGTGTACCGGAACCACCACCAGACAGACGCGGAAGAACGCCAGCAGCAGCAGCGCCTCCGCCGCCAGCAGCCATTCCGCCGGGCTGCGCCGATAAATCCTGCGCCGAACGGTCCCGCCCATCTCTCCTCCGGTCAGTCATACCCTTTATACTTGAGAAGACCCAGGGACCAGGAACGGTTCCAACTTCGGCCTGCCCTCAATGTGGATCGAAAGAACCAGGAGTACAGACGAGTTTATGGCCGCACTGATCGATGCAATCAACGTCAAGCGCAAGGCGCTCTTCGAGTTTGAAAACACTCCCTACACCTGTCTGGATGCCGAGGTGAACACGCCCACCGCGCGCGGCGGCCAGACCCTGGTCCGCCTCAAGATGCGCAACCTGCTCACCCGCGCCGTCTTCGACAAGACCTTCAAGGCCAGCGACAAGTTCAAGGAGCCCGACCTCGTCCTGGTCCCCGCCACCTACCTCTACAGCGACAACGACGGCTCCTACTTCCTCGATCAGGAGAGCTTCGAGACCCTCAACCTGACCGGCCAGATGCTGGGCACGGCGATGGACTTCCTCACCGACGGCCTCCTGGTCCAGTTGCACAAGTACAACGGCAACCCCATCGGCCTGCAGTTGCCCATCTTCGTCGAGCTGGAGATCGTCCACACCGAGCCCGCCGTGCGCGGAGACACGTCCAGCGGCAGCGTCACCAAGTCCGCCCGCCTCCAGACCGGCCTCGAAATCCGCGTTCCCCTCTTCATCAAAGAGGGCGAAACGGTGAAGGTCTCCACCGAGACCCGCGAGTTCGCCGGCCGAGCATAAGCCGCAGACGGAAGAAATATTGTCATTCTGAGCGCAGCGAAGAATCCCCGTATTTCTCTCGCGCTGCCACGGTTACACCACTGCCCAAAATGCTCCAAGCGAAATGTCTACACGTTCGCCTCTTCCTCAATTCTGCGTATGAAGTAGCCCACCGCCATCCCGCGCGGTATCGCCGAATCGTAGATCCCATCCTTCAACGCCGCCTCCTGCGCCGTCCGCGGCCACTCCTCCAGCGCCCCGCGCAGCCGATCCAGATCGATCAGCCGCCGCGCGCCGGGACTCTCCTGCTCAAGCGCAAGCTCCGCAGCCAGTTCGCCGTGAATCCTGCTCAGGCTCTCGTACCAGTCGGCGGCCTGCGTGCCCTTCTCCGTGCGGGTGAGCGTAGCCTCGGGCAGCCTGCCGCGCATCGCGCGCCGCGCCAGCGACCGCCCCATTCCCCCCGCCACAAACTGCTCCGGCGGAATCGCCGCGCAGAACTCGAAGACCCGCTTGTCCGCCGTCGGGTCGCGCGCCTCGATGCCCCAGCCCGCGCTGGTCGCGGCGTTGTAGTCGCCGTACTGGTTCTGCTGGAAGTCCGTTGCCATCAGGCGCGGCAGCGCGCTCGCGTGGGTGAACAGGAACCGGCGGAACTGGTCCACCGTGTCGTATTCGCGCGCGCGGTCCGCGCGGATCGCGCTCCAGCCAATCTCCGCCGCGCGGATCAGGGGATCGACCCGCCTGCGCAACCACCATGGCAGTACGCCGAAGACCGTCAGCGAAGCGGCGTTGCGCCCCGACGACACGCCGATGCGCCGCAGCCACCATGCCTGGCGGAGCGTGGCCAGCCAGCGCCCGCTGCGGAATGTCTCATGCAGAACGTCTCCGCCCGTGTAGCTGTAGGCAAAGTTGCCCAGCGCTCCGCTCAGCATCACCTTCGCTCCGCTGGCGGCGGCGCGGTCCAGGATTCTATTGCCCCACACATTGTTCAGCGCAGCGGCGTGCGGCAGGTCGAGCAGGGGAAAGATGCGCGCCAGCTCGCGCAGCATATCCGACCCGCTCGTGTCCACCCGGATCTGCCGCATGTTGGGATAGAGCGCGGCCACCGCGGCCGCATACGGCCCTTCATCGCCGATCAGCCCCGGCGGCACAATCCCGGAGAACTCCGCGCACGGGACCGCCGTGTAGGCCGAAATCTCAGTCCCGCTGGCCGCCATCAGACGCGCCGCCGTGGCCGCGACCGCGCCGCTGTCCAGCCCCGCGCTCAGCTCCGTGGCGATGCCGCCGGTGGTGCGCAGCCGGCAGCGCACTGCCTCGTCGAAGATCTCCAGAAACGCCTCGATGTACTCCTCGTCGCGCGCAAATCGCACCGGCCGCAGCCGGTCAATCTGCCAGTATCTCCGCTGCACTGCCCTGTCGCGCCCCACCACCATGCAGTGTCCCGCAGCCAGCGCCTGCACCTCGCGGAAGCGCGTCCGGGAGAACTCCGGCGGCAGACCGATCAGGTCGCGCGCCAGTTGCCGCTCGTCCAACTCGCTCGACACCCCGGGACACGCGCGGACCGCCCGCGCCGTCGTTGCAAAGATAAAGCTCTCCGCCGTCTTGCGATAGTAGAGCGGGCGGTCGCCAGCGTGGTCGCGCGCCAGGAAGAACCGCTCCGCGCGTGCGTCCCACACCGCAAAGGCAAACGACCCCACCAGATGCTCGACGCACTCCTCGCCCCAGCGCTTCCACGCCCGCAGAACGAACGCCGAGTCCGCCATCCCAGCCGCCTCGTCCGCCGCAATCCCAAACTCCGCCGCAAGCCCGGCGCGGTTGTCGATGCGCGCGTCCGCCACCAGCCAGATCGTCGCATCGCAGGTTGGTTCTGTCTCTTGAGTTGAGAGTGAATTCGCGGCCACGGGAGACGTCAGAGGCTGCGCCTCCAGCTCATCTTCCGCCGTAATCTTCAGCAACCGGTGGCCCACGGCAACCCGGTCCAATGCGCCGGGCATTCTGTCGCTGGCTATCAGGTTAGAGCCGTCCGGCCCGTGGGCAGCCAGCGACTGCAACATGCGCTCGCACACCGATCGCGGGTGAGCCTCTCCGTGCAGCAGCCAGAATCCGCAGATTGCGCTCAAGCAGCACCTGGATCAAAGGATGGTATTGAAGCAAGAAGAATGGTACAGCGAGTTGTGCCTCCGCGCAGGCAACCGCCCTCAGGATGTCCCTTGGGGGCCATCCGGCACGTTCTA
>DAIRTY010000047.1:0-10649 GCA_036803645.1 Acidobacteriaceae bacterium
AGCGACTCCCAGAACTCACCCTGGCTGGTCGATCCCTCCCCAATCGACACATACGTCACCTCATCGCCATGAAAGGTCACATCCTTGTAGCTTCGATAGTCGCCCTCACGGGAATCGCCCGCAGGCTTCTTCGCCGCCTCCGGATGCCGCGCAAAGTACCGCCCAGCCTCCGCGCATCCAATCGCGTGCAGGCACTGTGTCGCCACCGCCGAACTCGGCGTCACAATGTGCAGCTTCCGGTTCGACCAGTGCGACGGCATCTGCCGCCCGCCGCTCGCCACGTCCTCCGCCGCGCCCACCGCCTGCAGCAGTTGCTCCTCCACGGTATTTCCCAGCGTCAGGCACAGCGCACGGTCGCGGTAGTACGGAAAGAACCAGTCGTACCCCGCACGCAGAGCCATCCCCGCCGCCACCAGCAGCGCCTCATGCCCCGCGCACGATACCTGGAAAAATATCTTCTGCTGCCGCTTCAGCACAATCTCGCGGTCGTCCGTCCGCCGCGAAAGATACATCAGCCGGTAGAACTCCACCAACTGCTCCCGCGTCATCTCAGTCTCCACGGTTGCAGGATGAGCCGCGCTTACCGCCGCCGCGACAACCGCCGCGCCTCTGGTCTTTCCCGCCGTTTCCATCGCCGGGTCAACGACTGCCGCCGCGCCGCCCGCGTTCACCGAGCCCAGCACCGCCGTCTCAACCTCAGTTCTCCGGCCCTCACCGCCAGCCCCATTGCGACCATTGCGACGCGCCATGCTCACCCCCGGATCACATCATGCCGCCCTCAAGATTCTATCCCCAATCCAACCGAATCGCCGATTCAGAATCGCGCGTGCATCAGTAGGGCCGGTACCTCGTCTCGGGCAATGGCCAGGACCTCATATCGGACACGCCCCAATCGATTCTGGAGTCATGGAAGTCGATCCTCGGCAATGCGAATTTCTTGTCCTCGTCTACTCGCATGTCAATGATTGTCAGATGCAGGTGCGGCTTCGCGTCCCCGCTTGCAACCTCATCGGCGGTCACCAACCCCTTCGCCTGCAACTGCGTCTCGACCGACAAAATATTCTTCTCCTCCTGCGCTACAAACTCCCGCAGCTTCCGCTCATACTCCGCTGTGCTAGTGGCAAGGATCGTCGTCTTCTCTAATGACTGTATTTCGAGACTGTTGCCACCAAGAAACTCCTCCGCGAGGTTCCGCTCGTACTCCGCTATGCTAGTGGGATAGCCCATCTTCTTCTCCGATGCCTGAAAATCGAGGCGGCTGCAACCAAGAAGCTCAGCGACAATCTGCAACCTTGCCTGTGTATCCAGGTCGCCTATCGGCCAGCAGTGAGGATACGACTTGGTTCGTGCTCCTTCGATTCTCGCAACCTGAATCCTCCCTGCAATGGGATAGCTCGTCGCATTCTTGGGGTAGATGTACGTGCGCAGCGAGTACTGCCCCACCTGCGGCCAATCGCTGGGCTGTGGATGTTCAAGTGCTATATCGGCCTCGCAGCCTCCGCCGAAACCAAAATTCTGCCCCGGCTTGCTGGGAACGGGGACTTGCACCGTCACATCGCCTTCCACATCCGCCCCGCGCATCAGGCTTGCCACAAACCCAGCAGGCGGATTCTGCTCTCGCGCCAGCAGCTCAGCCGCCACATGCCTCCGCGCATTGCGCTGCGGATCGGCATCGTGGAACATCGTCAGCAGCGTCGATTCCACCTCCGGCTCCGGCATCCGCGACAGCAGCACCGCCGTCTGCGCCGGAAAGTCCCCCTGCAGATTCAGAAGTCCCTGCGCCGAGATTCGCCCATCCAGCAGAATCACCGCATCCAGCACCGCCGTCATCGCGTCCAGCCGGTACACCTGCTCCGGCTTCAGCAATGGATCAGGCTTATAAGCCGGAAACTTCGGATCGACATGCGGTGGCAGCGCCTCCCACTGCTCTGCCATCCTCACCAACTCCGGCAAGAACGTCGCGTCCTTCGTCTGCGCAGCGTAGTACGCGCCCCACGCCCGATCCTGCGCGCTGCCGCTCTTCAGCCACGCCGTAATCCGATCCGCCGTCGGAGTCCCCGCATACTCCGCCGGAGTCTGTGCCAGCGCAACTCCACTCGCCCACAATCCCACCGCCATCGCCCAGCACAGCAGCCGAATCGTCCATGTTCGTGCACTCACTCGCATCTGGCCCTCACCTCACTTCTTCGTCACCTTAATCAGCAAACACGTAATCTCCCCGCCCGGCTCCAGCACATACCAGTGCGGCACGCCCGGCGGAATCACATACACGTCGCCCGCCGTCACCGTCCGCGACACGCCCCCTTTGATCGACGACCCGCCAATCTCATTCGGCCCTGTCGTCACCGGCTCCACCACCTCGCCGCCCGTCACCAGCGTCGCCGTCCCCGACTGCACCACCACGAAGTCCGCCACCGCCTGGTGTACCTCCACCCGTCCCGTTGCCGTCCGGTGCGAGATCATCATCGCGGCATTCTCGAAGCTCGTCCTCGCCGCTCCCGCCGGAGGAATGCCCTTCGGCCACACCGTCAGCCCGCCATCCGTCTGCGCCATCGCCACGGAACACCCAAACACCGCCGCCAACACCACTCCGTAGATCCTCATCTCCGCTCCTCCACAACCGCACTCCGCCCATCATACCTCTCCCAAAACAGCACACAGAGGTAACGTCTCCGCCCGCCCTCGTCCTCTCGCCCACCCGGAAAAATCGCCGATGCACCTATCAGCAAGGCTCCCACACACAGTGGCAGCCGTCTTCCGAGGTGCATCATCGCTTCCCCACTCCACCACGCCGCATCGGACCCCGCATCCCGCACCCTGCGGCTGCCCCTGCTTCTTCGCAAACTCCTCATTCTCACCACCCTCATCCTCACCGGCTTCCTCTTCGCCAGCGCCCTGTGCGCGCACGCTCAGCAGCTCCCCAGCCCCATCGGCCCTCCCGTCCCGCACCGTTATCTCGTCGCCTACCGCGACGGCACTATCCCCACGGACGCCGGGGCCCGCGCCCGCCTCAGTGGAACACGCATCGTACGCAACAACAATCCCTTCGCCATCGCTGTCCTCGAAACCTCCTCCGACCCCAACCAGGAAGACGCCGCCATCGCTGCCCTGCGCGCCGACCCCAACGTCCAGTTCGTCATCCACGACCGCATCCTCTCCGCCCACTCCCTCATCCTCCGCCCCATCCTCCCCGCCACCATCGGTGTCACCGTCGGCACTCCCACCCCAACCCCGACTCCAACTCCAACCCCAATCATCGCTCCCTACGACACCTACTACACCTCCACTCCGCAGGCCTGGGCCGTCCTGCATTCCGGCGGATTTGGCGCCGGCGTCGCCGGTGGCTCCGCCCACGGCCCATGGGACACCACCATGGGCGCCGGCGTTCGCATCGCCATCCTCGACAGCGGAGTCGATGCGCTTCACCCCGACATCGCGCCCAACCTCGCCTTCAACCTCTCCGAGATCGATCAGTCCGCCGCCACCGGCCTGCCCAGCGCCTGCGACGACGGCTCCCCGCAGGACCAGCAGGGCCACGGAACATGGGTCGCCTCGCTGGCCGCCGCCGCCATTGGCCCCGGCACCGGCCTTCTCATCGGCGTCGCCCCCGCCGCCACACTCCTCAACATCAAGGTCCTCGAGCGTCTCCCCGATCCCTCCAGCACCGCCCCAGACCTCGCCACCCAGTGCACCACCGGACAGGCCAGCGGTCTCCTCAGTTGGGTCATCCAGGGAATTCAGGACGCCATCGCGCAGCACGCCGACGTCATCAACCTCTCCCTCGGCACCCTCGTCGATCTCGACACCGGCGAGGGCGCGGGCCTCAAAGCCACCTTCGACCGCGTCACCTACGCCGCCGATCAGGCCGGTGCCGTCCTCGTCGCCTCCGCCGGCAACGACGGAGTCAACCTCGCCAACCCCCGTTACATTGAGCTTCCCGCCCAGTCCCGCAACGTCCTCGCCGTCGTCGCCAGCACCAACCCCGCCTGCGCCGAAAACCTCTCACCCAACGCCGCCTGCGCTCCCGGCCCCATCACCCTCCCCTACTACTCCAACTTCGGCGCGCCCCTCAACGCCATCGCCGCGCCCGGCGGCAGCTATCCCGGCACCACCCCCGACTCAGACACCGCCGTCAGCGGATGGATTCGCGGCGCCTGCTCCAACGGCCTCCCCAACACAGCCGACGGCCCACCCTCCGACCCCTCCCACAGCTTCGGCTGCTTCAACCTCGGCCATACCCAGTACGTTCAGGCCATGGGAACCAGCGCCTCAGCCCCGCTCGTTGCCGGTGCCGCCGCCCTCCTCCGCGCCGCCTACCCCGCCTGGTCCCCCGGCCAGATCGTCGCCGCCCTGCGCGCCTCGGCCACTCCCACCTCCACCCTCCCCAACGCACCCCTCCTCAACACCCCCGCCGCCCTCCCCTAGTGCATTTTCGGAATTGCTATAGACCAATTTTGTTTGTCATTCCGTAGCGAAGCGGAGGAATCTGCTTTTGCTCGATCCACCACGGTCTACACCATTACCGAAAACGCTCTAATCCCCCTTCATCCTCTCCTTCACGCTGTGCGCCAGCTTCTCGATCTCATCCGCCTTGCGCACCACGTCCAGCGACAGCGTGTTCTTGTCAGACTTGTCCACCGACACCTTCAACTCATTCGCCAACGCCAGCAGCTTCGTCGTCTCCTCCACCAACTTCTTCTGCCGCTCGATATTGCGCATCTTCGCCTGCTCACCCTCCATCTTGACCGTCCGCTCGTCCGGCGGAGCCACCGGAACCACACCCGGCACCACCGGAACCATCCCCGGCACGGTCGTCTGGTCCGCCTGCCCCACCGCCGCAATCGCGCTTCCCTGCGGGCCGCGTCCCGCGCCTCCCATCGCCAGCATCAACCCGCCGGCCGCCGCCCACACTGTCATCCTGCGTAGCATCCTCATCTCTCTTCCTCCTTCACCGCATCCAATCCATCAATCCGGGAGATACTTGTCTCAAGGCCCAATAACAGCTCCCGCACAATAAAATGGAGACCGCCCCCATCATGTTCCTCTTCACCCTGGCTCCGCAAGACATCACCAACCTCGCCCAGGACGACGCCACATTCAACGACGTCCTCCAACACTGGCACCGCGACCTGCTCGCCTTCGTCCATGGCGATCTCCCGCGAATGCTCCTCATCCTCTTCATCGCATTTGTCCTCGCCCGCATCGTCGCCTTCTTCGTCAACCGCATGAGGGACCTGGCCGACCGCCAGTCCACCAGCCCGCAGCGCGCCTCCGAGCTGCGCACCGTCGCCGCCATCCTCCGAGCCACGGCCTACGGCGTCATCGGATTCATCGTTCTCCTGCACATCCTCTCCGTCTTCAACATCAACCTCACACCGCTGCTCGCCTCCGCCGGCGTGGTCGGCGTAGGCATCGGCCTCGGCGCGCAGTCTCTCTTCAAGGACGTCCTCAACGGAATCTTCATCCTCCTCGAAAACCAGTACAACGTCGGCGACAGCGTACGCATCGCCGGCCTCGCCGGAACCGTGGAAGACGTCACCCTCCGCGTCACCACCCTGCGCGACGCCGACGGAGCCGTCCACTACATCCCCAACTCCCAGATCGCCACCGTCTCCAACGTCTCCCGCGACTTCGCCGTCGCCACCCTCACCCTCGCCGTCGACGCCTCAGCCGACCCCGACCGCGTCCTCACTCTCCTGCGCTCCACCGCCCTGGCCGTCCGCAACGACCCCGCATTCCAGCAGATCGCCCTCGCCGACCCCGTCATCCCCGGCATCGACACCATCAACGGCCGCATCGTCACCTACCCCATCAGCATCCGTGTCGCCATCAACCAGAAAGACGCAATCCTGCGCGAGCTGCGCCGCCGCATCCTCCTCGCCTTCGAGCAGAACGCCATCCCCCTCGGCTCCGACCCCAACAACATGCTCCTCATCCCCCACCCCGACCCCACAGCCCCACCCGCCCAACAACCCCTCATCGGCTCCTGAAGGGATCTGTCATCCTGAGCGTGGTGCAAAATAATTGTCATCCTGAACGAAGGCGCATACATAACGAAGTTGTCATTCTGAGCGCAGCGAAGAATCCCGATGAACTTCGCCCCGCCACAACCGCCCGCCCCTTTCTCCCAATCAATCCGCATTTTGCCGTTGCACCCGCGTGCCTACCACTCAATGTGCAGCAGCGAAATCGCCTCACGCGGCAACTGCGTCGCAATCGTCACCGCTCCCCCGCTAACATCCACCCACTCCGGCGAGCCGAGCAGTTCAAGCTGCCCCGCCGCCTTCAGCTTAGCGTACTGCTCCGGCGTCGGGCTCTGCGGCTCGCCCATCGCCTTCCATGCGGTGTACGCATTCGAGTGCGTCTCGTCGATGCGGAAGTGTTCCAGCAGCACCCGGCGCACTCCAGCCGGAATCCCGGCAATCTTCACCGTGACCGCGGCATCGCCAGCCGGCAGGTCGTCGTCGTGATAGTTCCACAGCATCACCGCGGCCTCGTGCGCGCTCTCGGTCGCAAACGCATCCACGTCCGCCTGTGACCGCACACCCGCCTTCACAATCTCTTCCGCTGGAACCTGCGCCGAGCTGGTAGTCGCCACGCGGTCGCCCGAAAACATCCCAGCCATACGGAAGATATTGAGCACGGGCTTGTCCACGCCATTCGTCGCCAGCGTGCGTAAGCCCTCGAAGTACCCCTTGTCCTCGAACTCGAACGTCCAGCTCACCATCCCGATCAGGTTCACCTTCGACTGCGCCGCAAGGTCGGCCAGCGCCTTCATCGCCACCGCTGTGTACGCAGGAAAGACCGGCCCATTGCGGTACGCATTTGCCGGGTTCTCCTTGGCCGAGCAGGCCGCGCAGCCCTCTGGATCGGCCTCCGACAAAATAATCGGCAGATCGTGGTACTTCGCCGACGCGCCCACAATGCGAAACCCGTTCGCCGCTGCGTTCAACTCGTTCGCCAGACCCATCCGCACATGCCCTGCCTCACCAGGTCCCGCCGCAATCCACCTTGGGCTGCCCTTGGGATGGAAGCTCACGAAGTCCAGCGGAATCGCCTCGCCCGTCTCAGCATTCTTGTCGTGTTCGCAGTGATCGAAAAACTTTTGCAGAAAGCTGCTCGCCCGCGTCGATCCCGGCCCGGTCACCGCCGGCCCTCCCACAATCGCCCCCGGCAGCGCCTTCCTCACCCCCGCCACCGAGTAGTCGTACAGCTTGAAGTACTCCTCCGGAGTGCCCTTCCAGTAGCTGATGTCCGGCTCGTTCCACACCTCGAAGTACCACGTCGCAACCTCATCCCTGCCGTACCGCTCCACCATGTGCTCAGTGAATCGCCGCACCAGCTCGCCCCACATCGCGTAGTCCTTGGGCGGGCTCTGCACAGCCCCATCCAGTGTCTTGGGATACGGCACATAGTACGGCCCAGTGCCCGTCGCCAGCGCCTCCGGCATGAATCCAAGCTCCACCATCGGCCGCACCCCGGCCTCGTGGTAGGCGTCGAATATTTTGTCCAGAATCGTGAAGTCGTACACCGGCTTCCCATTCGCATCTAGCGTAAACACGTTGCTCGAAGACCACTTCAGCCGCGCCACCCCATCGCCCGATGTAAACAAGTGGTGCGCGCGAATGTACACCGGCACAGGCGCGAGGTCGTGCAGCTCGCCCAGCAACTGCCGCCCGTACTTCATCGTGGTGTAGTTCGACTCGTCGTATCCGAACCACCCCCCAATCGGCTTGTACGCCCCCAGCGACTTCGCCAGATCGACCTGGATCGCAATCGGCGCAGCAGCATTCGGAACCGCTGCGGGAGCGGCTAACTGAGTTTGACTTGTGGAGGACTGTCCTGCGGAAATCTGCGCCAAAACAACGGGAGCAACACTGCATAACAAAGCAACTGCAAGCCTGCGCGCAAACGAATGCATTAGGGCCTCTTCATCGGAGTTTCTCTGAACTGCTCACAGCCTTTGCAATATTGTCTGGGCCACCGGCTGAACGTCGTACCCGCTTCACGCCCTCGCATTGCTGCACTTCTTCATGATCGCCGCATGCAGCCGTTCGCGCAGCTCTGCCGGAAACTCATAAACCTCGTTCTCGCGATAGATCGAGATGGTCTTGCGCGTGGTGTCCAGAACCACCTCGCAGTGGCTGCACTTCTTCACATGCGACTGCACCTCGGCCAGAACCTCGGGGTCCACCTTGCCGTCGAAGTAGTCGTCCAGTTTGCCTAGGAACTCGGTACACGTCACGCCTTTGCCTCCCCGTTCTTCTGCCGGAAGTAGCGGCTCAACCGCTCGCGCAACTGCAACCGCGCGCGCAGCAGCCTCGATTTCACCGCCGGTACGCTCAAGCCAAGTGCCTCCGCAGTCTCTTCGGTCGACAGGTTCTCCACATCGCGCAACGTAAACACGGTACGGAACCCGGGCGGCAAACCCTGGATGGCCTTGCGCAGAATATCGCCGAGTTCGCTCTGTCCATATAGCTGCTCCGGGTTTGGTCTCCACTCGGCAAAGTCCCGCGGAATCGATCCATCTTCCGTCTGCACGTCCTCATCCATCGAGACGGTCCTGCTCGTCTTGCGCTTGCGCAGGCGCATCAGGCTCTCGTTCACCGCGATCCGCACCAGCCACGTCGAGAACTTCGAGTTCCCCTGGAACTGCTCCAGCTTCTCGTATGCCTTGAAGAACGCGTCCTGCGTGATGTCTTCCGCATCCTCGCGGTTCTGCGTGATGTGCTGCGCTACCCGGAAGATCTGCCGTTCATACTGCCGCACCAACTGCTCGAACGCCGCCGTGTCTCCCAGCTTCGCGCGCGCTACCAGCGCAACGTCTGGGTGGACCTCTTCCGCGACTTGGGATTGGATGGCTGGCATCGGTAAAAGTTGCAACGGTACGCTCAGAATCAGTATTGAGAATCAATCCTGCCCGCCGGGCGCAGAATCGCAAAACGCGCGGGATCACTCCCCGCAACTTCCACAAGTGTAAATGCGCCGCCACCTTGCGGGCAATGGCAGCGCTCTCATATAGCTGGTCAAGTTGGAGCATCGTCAAGAATCGTCATTCCAGCGCAGCCCCTGAAGTCGTCATTCCGCAGCGCCCCATTGTTTGTCATTCCGCAGCGCCCCATTGTTTGTCATTCCGCAGCGCAGCGGAGGAATCTGCTTCTGCTCTTGCCGTTGCCTGTTCTTGCTCGTCATTCCCGCGCAGCCCCTGAAGTCGTCATTCTGGCGCAGCCCCTGAAGTCGTCATTCTGGCGCAGCCCCTGAAGTCGTCATTCCCGCGCAGCCCCTGAAGTCGTCATTCTGGCGCAGCCAGAATCTCTGTATTTGTCTTGTTTTCCTTATGCTCACGGCTTCAACTCTGCCGAAGGACGAGAAAACGCAATAACAGATGTGCCTCTACTGGTTCCCTCCGCCGCATCTCGCGCAAGATAGCCCGATCGCGGCTTACAGTTGAAGTGTGGCCTCTCTCGGCTTCGAGCGTAGGCGAGCGGTGCCGCCGACGTGGTTCGATGAGCATCCAATGGTTGGAGCGTAAAAGAATGCCGAACAGTAAGACCCTGTCTTGTGTGGCCACGGTTGCGATTCTCCTGCTGCTTTCTGGAAGCAATCTGCTGGCGCAGTCCCCGCCCGCCAGGACCGCTGCCGCGGGCACAACCTCGTCCACGCCATCCGCAAAGAAGACGGCCAAGCCCGCCGCATCGTCAAAGAAAAATCCCGCTGCCAGGACCGCCCCCGCGAAAAGCTCCTCCGCGAAGACCGCTCCGGCCAAATCCGCGAAGCCCTCCTCAACAACCTCCAGCGCCCGCAAACAATCCGCGGTATCGACCGGCAAAACGTCTTCTCGCACTGCCGCGTCAAGGGCACAATCCGCCAAATCCAACGCCCGCAGACGCGCATCCTATAAGCCCCCAACCCCGCGCAGCATCAAGCTCACCAAGGCCTTCCTCGCCTCCGCGCAACTGCGTCCCATGGCGCAGCAGCTTGCCGCCACGCGTTCGCCGGCCGCCTACGCGGGTGTCCTCACCTACGCGCACGCCCATCCCGGCGAAGCAGCAGCCGCGGCCTATCTCGCGCTTGGCCACGCCTATATGCAGGACCATCGCACCCCCGAAGCGATCGCCAACTTCACCCAGGCCAAGCACTCCGGCGAAGCCCTCGCCGATTACGCCGACTATCTCTCCGCGCAGGCTGCCATCCAGTCCGGCCACGCCACGGATGCCTACGCCATCCTCGACCGCTTCGCCGACCGCTACCCCGACAGCATCTTCGCCGCCACCGCGCCCGTGCAACTGGCCACTGCCCACCTGCAGCAGAACGATCCGCAGGGCGCGCTGCAGGTCCTCGCCCCGCTCGCCAACTCGCCGCAGTCCCAGCAGATGAACTTCCGCTACACCCTGGCGCGCGCCTATCAACTCACCGGAGACACCATCCACGCCGCCCCCATCTTCCGCGCCATCTACGCCGCCCAGCCCTTCACCTTCGAGGCCACGCAATCCGCCGCGCAGTTGCAGTCCATCGGCTCTCCGCTCTCCGCCGCCGAGCGCAAGACCCACGCCGACGCCCTCTTCAACACCAAGCGTTACGGCGAGGCTTCCGCCGAGTACAACGCCATCGGCCGCAACAATCCGCAACTCAGCCCCGCCGACCGCGAC
>DAIRTY010000048.1:0-10570 GCA_036803645.1 Acidobacteriaceae bacterium
GTTCCGACACTCTATCTCCGCCAATTCTCTCTTGACTTACCGCAACGTGATTGATGGTATCACCGTGTTCGGCCGGGTGCCCCATCCTTCGCTTTTTTCTAGCGAAGGGTGGGAGACCACGAAACTCCGCCTGCCAGTCTTGTGAGAACAATCCCGCGCCGCCGAACCCCACCCATCGCGCACTCTGCGATGAGGCTGCATCGCCCCTGAGCGCAGTCGAAGGTCGCGACCGTACCATTCAACTCACCCCTCATAAACCTCGCTGCGGTGCCTGATTCTGGTCACGCTGACTCGCAGCTTCGCATCGTCAATGGTGTAGACCACGCGGTAATCCCCGACGCGTATCCGCCACTCCTGCTGACCACCCTTGAGCTTCTTGCATCCCACCGGACGCGGCTCATCCCCAAGCGCCTCCAGCTTCGGAAACACCCTCTCAATCATCTTTGCAGGCAGCTTTTCCAGTTCCTTCCGCGCGCTTGCCTTCAGCTCGACCGCGTACTTAGCCACGCAGCTTCCCACTCGCGATCAGCCCAGCCTTCACCTTGTCCAGCGACACCCCACGCTCGCTCCGCCGCGACCGCGACACCAGCACGTCCGCAATGTCCTCCCAAAGCGCCTTATGCGTCTTCAGGTCGATCACCGCCGCCGTCTTCGTCCCCTTCTCATCCGTCAAGAACTGTATCCCGCCCACGGCAACCCTCCGTATCCATCTATCCACAAACCTACAGCGGTTATCTTTCACAGTCAAAGATTGACGCGCCAAACCATGAGGTACGATAAAATACCTGTAGCGGAGGCCGCCCCATGCCAGTTCAACTCGACATCACCAAGGACATCCAGCCCCTCACCACCTTCCGCAACAACTCCGTCAAGCTCATCCGCCAGCTCAAGCAGACGCAGCGCCCCATCATCCTCACCGTCAACGGCAAGCCCGAGGCTGTGTTGCAAGACCCCGCAGCTTACCAGCGTCTGCTCGACCTCGCCGCCGCATCCGATGCCAGCGAAGGTATACGTCAGGGGCTGGCGGATTTAGCCGCCGGTCGCGCCCGCCCGCTGGACGAGGTCTTCGACGAGATGCGAGCGAAGTATGCCATACCGCGTTAATGTCAGCGCCCGCGCCTTGCCGGATCGTCACGTCCTCGGCTAGACTCACGCCATGCGCCGCCCCGTCTTGCTCCGCCTCGCCCTCGTCCTGCTCCTCGCCTTCACCGCTTCCCCGCTGGTCGCGCAGGACTGGGCCAAAGCGACGCTGGAGAAGTCGCCTCGCCACCGCGAGTACGTCGCCATCCACCACGGGGACCGCACCGTGCAGGCCTTCGTCGTCTATCCCGAGGTCAGCCAGAAGGCGCCCGTGGTGCTCATGATCCACGAGATCTTCGGCCTCAGCGACTGGGCCAAGGAGATGGCCGACGAGCTCGCCGCCCAGGGCTTCATCGTCATCGCGCCCGACCTGCTCTCCGGCTTCGGCCCCAACGGCGGCGGCCCCAACGGCGGTGGAACAGACGCCTTCCCCAGCCAGGACGCGGTCACCAAGGCCGTCTCCGCGCTCGATCCCGCCGTCGTCACCGCCGACCTGGACGCCGCCGCCGACTACGGCAAGCGCCTGCCCTCGGCCAATGGCCGGCTCTTCGTCGCGGGCTTCTGCTGGGGCGGAGGCAAGTCCTTCGACTTCGCCACCCACCGCCGCGATCTCGCCGCCGCCTTCGTCTTCTACGGCCCCCCGCCCGCCGACGTCACCGCCATCAACGCCCCCGTCTACGGCTTCTACGCGGGCAACGACGCGCGCATCACCGCCACTGTTCCCGCCACTACCGCCGCCATGAAAGCCGCCGGCAAAAAATATGAGCCGGTGATCTACGATGGCGCGGGCCACGGATTCATGCGCGCCGGCGAAGACCCCGCCGCCATTGCAGCCAACAAGACCGCGCGCACCGAAGGCTTCCAGCGCCTGGTGTCGTTGATCAATGCTTCAAACGCTCTGCCGGGTACTGGGCAGCGGCCCCCGATGGCGGCCGTCGGAGTACCTGTCCTCGGAATGCCCTTCGTCCACGATCCCTCCACCGTCGTTCGTTTCCACGGCAAGTTCTACGTCTTCTCCACCGGCCGCGGCGCTCCGTTCTACTCCTCGCCGGACACCATCACCTGGACGCGCGAGGGCAGCGTCTTCGCTGCAATTCCCGACGCGGTCCACGCCGTGGTGCCCAAGAACAACGGCACGGATGTCTGGGCGCCGGACATCATCCGCATGAACAACCAGTTCTATCTCTACTACGCAGTCTCCAGTTGGGGATCGTTCCAGTCCGCGATTGGCCTCGCCACCAACCTGGTGCTCGACCCCAAGGACCCGGCCTACAAGTGGACTGACCGCGGCGTGGTCGTCACCTCCGACGGCAACGAGGACCTCAACGCCATCGATCCCGGCGTCCTCCTCGCGCCCGACGGCACGCTCTGGATCTGCTACGGCTCGTACCACGGCAGCATCCGCGTCACCCAGCTCGACCCGCACACCGGCCTCGCGCTCGCGCCCAGGACGCTGGGTGCTCCGATTGCCACGGCGCGCGGTTCCGAGGCCTCCGACATCATCTTCCACGACGGCTTCTACTACCTCTTCGTCAATCACGGAAGCTGCTGCAAGGGCAAGGACAGCACATACAATATCCGCGTAGGCCGCGCTCGCACCATCACCGGCCCGTATTTGGATCGCGATGGCAAACCCATGTCCGAAGGCGGTGGCACGCTCTTCCTCGCCTCCGACGCACAGCGCATCGGCCCCGGTCACTTCGGCCGCGTGGTCGATTACGACGCTCCGTCGAGCGTCCCGGAGCGCTTCAGCATCCACTACGAGGCAGACATGACGCGCAACGGACGCTCCGTGCTCGACATCCGCCCCCTGTCATGGTCTCCCGATGGCTGGCCGATCGCCGGCGATAACGCTGCCGCCGCGACCGGCACTCACTGAGCCTTGAACTTGTAGTTGCTGCGGTATCGCTTGCTGCACAACATCGGACAGAGACGAATGAGCCCCAGGTGGATGCTGCCGATGGTCTATTCGTGTGGCGGATAGAGCTGTTGATTCCCGCAGCCCCCGAAATCCCTACTCCGTCGTCACAGCCTTGGTCAGGTTGCGTGGCCGGTCAACATCCACGCCGTGGCTTACCGCCATGGTGTACGCGAAGAGTTGCAGCGGCACCACCTCCGCGATCGGCAGCAACGACTCGCACGCCGGCTCGATCCAGATCGTATGCGTGGCCAGCGAAGCTATCGTCGTATCTCCGGAGTTGGCCAGCGCCAGCACGCGCGCCCCTTGCTCCCTCATGTCGTACAGCAGCGACACCGTCTTCTCGTAGCGCAGCAGCGACTCGGGATCGTCCGCATCCACCGTGGCCAGCACCACCAGCGGAACATGCGCAGACACCAGCGCATTCGGCCCATGCTTCAGTTCGCCTGCGGGATAGCCCTCCGCGTGCAGGTACGACGACTCCTTCAGCTTCAGCGCGCCCTCCCGCGCAATCGCATAATGCACGCCGCGTCCGAGGTAGAGAAAGTTCTGCGCGTCGCTGTATAGCGGCGCCAGCTCGGAAATCGTCTGCTCCCACGCGGGAAGCTGCGCCGCAATCGACTCCGGCACGCCAGCCAGTGCAACCAGCAGTGTCTCAATCGCATCTGTCTTCATCGCGCCACGCTCCCGCGCCGCCAGCAACGCCAGCACCAGCATCAACGTAAGCTGCGTGGTAAAGCTCTTGGTCGCCGGAATCGCCATCTCCACCCCGGCCAGCGTATCCAGCTCCACCGTTGCCTCGCGCGCCATCGTCGATCCGTGCACATTCGTCACCGCAATCGTCGGATGTCCGCGCCGTGCCGCCTCCCGCAGCGCCGCCAGCGTGTCCGCCGTCTCGCCAGACTGAGACAGCACCAGCACCGGGCTGGGATTGTCGGGATTCCGTCGCGTGGTCGTCGAGCGGCACGCGTACTCGCTCGCGTACTCCACATCCACCACCAGTCCCGCCAGGTCCTCCAGCAGAATCTCCGCCGCCAGACCTGCATGACGGCTCGATCCGCTGGCCGCAATAATCAGATCCGGATGCTGCCGAAACAGCGCCGCAACCGCACGCAACGGCTCCTCGCGGAACTCCGGCGCTGCGCCACTCAGCCCGCCGCCAGACAGATCGAGATACCGCCCCAACGTGCGCGCAATCGCCACCGGCTGCTCGTAGATCTCGCGCAACATCTGGTGGGCAAAGCTTCGCGGCGCGGATTGCAACGGCATAGTGGGCTTGCTCCTCATCCCATGATTGCACATACAATGCACTAGACTGGAGCGATGCGACTAACCCCGGTCTTCCTGCTCTCCGCCACCGATGCCGCCCACTTCCCTTCCGCGGCCAGGACCTTCGGCGCGCCCGAGATCGCCTTCCTCGGCCGATCCAACGTCGGCAAATCGTCGCTCATCAACGCTCTGCTCGGATCGAAGCAGGCGCACACCTCATCCACTCCCGGCCGCACACGCGCCATCAACTTCTTCGCACTGCACGAGGGCGCGGGCGACAAGTTCAAGCCCCGCCCCACGCTCATCTTCGCCGACCTGCCTGGCTACGGCTACGCCAAGATCTCCCGCTCCATCTCCGCCGAGTGGCCCGCCTTCATCGAGCCTTACCTGGCCGAGCGCGAAACCCTCGCCCTCGCAGTCTGCCTGGTAGACAGCAACATCCCGCCCCAGCCCAGCGACCGCCAACTCATCGACTTCTTCCGCCACACCCAGCGCCCATTCCTGGTCGTCGCCACCAAGAGCGACCGCCTCTCTGGCAACGCGCTCGCCAAATCGCTCGCCGCCTTGAAGCGCGAACACAAGATCGAAGAAATTCTCCCCGTCTCCGCCAAATCCGAAGCCGGAACCAAAGCCCTCTGGCCCCGCATCCTCGCAGCCGCCGAGTAGCTATCAAGTCGTCATTCTGGCGCAGCCAGAATCTCAGTATTTTGTTGGTAGCTCCTCTACGCCTTCAGGAGATCAGCTCTAAATTGTCATTCTGAGCGCAGCGAAGAATCCCCGTATTTCGTCGTTGCTTGTCTTCCCTATTCCTTCTCAAACACCCAGCAGAGCGCGTTGCTCTTCTTCCCCGAGCCACACCCAGCGTCCACCGCTTCGCGCGTCGCGCAGATACTTCGGCACACGCTGGATCCATCGCCTGCGCACCAGATCGCCGGCAGGCAGAATCGCCAGCACCCGCTCGTCCAACGCTCGCAGCTCAGCAGCATTCGCCGCGGGAAGATAAACCTCCTCGCGCGGCTTGCATGACGGCATCGTCCTGTGCCTGACGAGTCGTTCGCCGGTCGCACTCACCATCGACCGCAAAATCATCCCAGCCGATTCCAGCGCGCGAATGCTCTCGTTCTCCAGAATCGCCTGCGCATTCTGGTTCGCTCCGATCAGAAGAAGATCGGGCTGCACGCCGCGCTCCACCATCTCGTTCAGTGCTGCGCTCAACTCCGCAATCAGCCCCACGCTGAGTGGCCGCCGCACCCGCACCTCATTCTTCAGCGCGCGCAGTGCCTCATCCAGCGGCTTCACCACAAAGTCGAGTTCGCCGCGCCGCATCGCCGCCTTCACCGCGTCCGCATCGCCATCGACAGCCAGCAGTGCTCCTCCCGCAATGCTGACGGCGGCGGGCACGCCGCTCGCCGCGCAGCCCTCGCCGCAGCACAGCACCAGTCCCCCGCCCCAGTCTTCACGCTCCTCGATCAGCGCTCCATACAGGCGAAGCGTCTCCAACTGGTGCTCGCTGGCGTTCGCGCTCGGCATCCACTTCCCTCCTATAAGAAGAAGCCCCGCAACATTTCGGTTGCAGGGCTTCGTCCAGAGTCTAATGCAAGTTCAGCCGTTTATCCGCCGTAGTAGTCCAGCCCCAGATGCGTGATCAAGTCCTCGCCCATGATGTGCCGCAGCGTGTTCTTCATCTTCATCGACTGGATGAAAAGATCGTTCTCGGGGTAGACGCCCGGCGCGCTGTCCGGCGCCTTGAAGTAGAAGCTCAGCCACTCCTGAATCCCCAGTCCCTTCAGGCTCGGAGTCCGCGCCGCAAGGTCCATGAACAGGCACAGGTCAAGCGCCAGCGGCGCCGCCAGAATCGAGTCGCGGCACAGGAAATTCACCTTCAGCTGCATCGGATACCCAAGCCAGCCAAAGATGTCGATGTTGTCCCAGCTCTCCTTATTGTCGGCGCGCGGCGGATAGTAGTTGATGCGGATCTTGTGGTAGATGTCCTTGTAAAGGTCGGGATGCAGTTCGGGTTGAAGGATCATCTCCAGCAGTCCCAGCTTCGACTCTTCCTTGGTCTTGAACGACTGTGGTTCATCCAGCACCTCGCCGTCCCGGTTGCCCAGGATGTTGTCCGAGAACCAGCCGCTCACTCCCAGCATGCGCGTCTTAAACGCCGGAGCCAGAACGCTCTTCATAAACGTCTGCCCCGTCTTGAAGTCCCGTCCGGCAATCGGCGCGTTCATCTTGCGAGACAGTTCGTTCATCGCGGGAAAGTCCACCGTCAGGTTGGGCGCTCCGTTGATGAACGGAACCCCCTCGGTCAGCGCCGCCCACGCGTACAACTGAGAGGGCGCGATTCCCGGGTCGTCGTCGTCCATCCCCTTCTCGAACGCCGCCAGCGACTGGTGCACCGCCGTCTGCTTCAGGAATATCTCGGTCGAGCCGGTCCAGATCACCACCTGCCGGTCGGTCTTCTTCTTGAACGCCTGGATGTCCTTGCGAATCTGCTCGGCCAGGTCGCGCTTGTTCTTGCCGCTCTTGATGTGAGTCCCGGTCAGCCGCTTCACGTAGTTCTGGTCGAACGCCGCCGGCATCGGCTCAATCGATTCGAGATATGGGCGGATCTTCTCCAGCAGCTCCTTGTCCAGCACCCCGGCCGTCTTCGCCGCGTCGTACAGATTGCCGCCGAAGATGTCCCACCCGGCAAACACCAGATCGTCCAGCTTGGCCAGCGGCAGGAAGTCCCGCATCAGCGGGGTCTTGCCCTCGGTGCGTTTGCCCAGGCGGATGGTCCCCATCTGCGTCAGTGACCCGATGGGCTTGGCGATTTCCTTGCGGACCGCCTCTACGCCGGCAATGAGAGTCGTACAGACCGCTCCCATCCCGACCGTCATGATTCCTAGTTTCCCTTTGGCTGGCTGAATGCTCGCCGCGCTTGGCGCAGCGGCTCCGGGTGTAGACATGCTTTGCTTACCCTTCTCTACTGCAATATAGGTTGCGCTTCTTCCGTCAAGACGGAAAGACCAGTATAAACCTCTGCCCCCAAGCTCGTGTCAAATGCCGTTATTCAATAAACGCTGTCATTCGGAGCGCAGCTCGCACAACTCCAACTCTGTCATCCTGAGCGCGTCTTTCGAGCGCGAAGGATCCCGACGAAGCCGGCCCCACCATAACAGCCCGTCGCTTTCTCCCATAAAGCTCCCGCATCTGCCTGTTCTTTCTTCTCAGTTCAAGCCGCTTCGCTGCGAATCCTGTTCTTCCAGTGCGACACCACGAACCACACCAACCCCACCACCAACACTCCCTCCACCCCCAGGTGGAAGCGGTGAAAAATCGCCTTGAACTGCGGATTGCTGTTCCAGCTCGCCCCCAGACGCATCCCCACATACGCCAGCGCGTAGCACCACGGCCACGATCCGATGAAAGTATAAATGTGGAACCTGACTTGGTTCATCTTCGCCACGCCCGCCGGAAACGCGATAAACGTCCGCACAATCGGCAGCATCCGCCCAACCAGCACGGTGATCGACCCATACTTTGCAAAAAAATAATCCACCCGGTCCAGGTCGCGCCGGCTCAGCAGCAGCCAGCTCCCATAGCGTTCCACCATCGCCCGCCCGCCCCGCGCCCCCACCCAGTACGCCGGTATCGACCCCAGGTTCGACGCCAGCGAAGCCACCGTCGCCAGCAGCACAAGCTGCATCTGCACCTGCATCGACGTCATCCCCAGCGTATGCACCAGCGCCACGCCTGCCAGCGGCATGATCACTTCACTCGGAATCGGGATGCACGCCGACTGCACCGCCATCAGCACCACGACGCTCGCGTACCCGCGCGCTCCGCTCCCAATCAGCCACACCAGCAACCCAATAATTTTCTCAGACATGCAAAAGCAGTATACCCGCCCCCGCCGTCAGCATCGTCCCCTGCCGTCAGCATCGTCTCCCACCGTCAGCATTGTCATTCTGACCCTGAGCCAGTGAAGGGGAAGAATCCCCGCATTTCGCCGTTGTCCTTGCCGTTGCCTGTTCTCACCCGCCCCCCCACAGAATTGTCATCCTGAGCGAAGCCGCACACAGACTTATCGTGTGCGGCTGAGTCGAAGGACCCCGATGGACTTCACCCCACCCATACGGCTCGGCCCTTTCTCCCTGAAATTCTCAGCCTGTTAGCCTTTGCCTGTCCTCTACCACTCCACCTACGGCCGAGCCCCCAGCTTATTGTTCTTCACGCCCACCGCCAGCGGCGTCACCACCGGCGTCCCCGCACCGACGATCTCAGTAACCGCCGTTGGACTGTCCTTGCTCACAGCCCACACATTGCCCGAGCCGTCGATGGCGACTCCACCTCCTCCGGCAGTCTGGATGGGAGGGGCAATGGCGTAACCGTTTGGAGTTGAGAGCACCGCGCCCGAACTGGAGAACTCGGTGACGGAGGGCGCTGAGAAGTCGTTGAGAGCCCAGACGTTGCTAGAGCCGTCAATGGCGATGGCGACTGGACCCTCCAGTCCTCCCGGCGTGAAACCACTGGAACTTGTCAGTGCGACACCAGCGCTCGTGAATTTGGCGAGGCCACCGTAATAAGACACGACCCATACATTGCCATATTCGTCGATAGCAATAGCTTCGGGATCCATCATGTTGCCATTCGTATAGCCACTGGAATTCGTGACCGCGACACCCGCGTTCGTGAATTTGCTGACATTGTTGCCGAGAAAATTACTGACCCAGACATTGCCGGAACCGTCGATGGCAACGCCGTCGGGATCATTCAGGCCGCCGCCGCTGTAGTCATTGGTGCCGGACAGGATAGCGCCCGAACTCGAAAGCTCGGTGACACGGCTGTTATCGGACTTTGCGATCCAGACGTTGCCGGATCCATCGATAGCAAGGCCGTATGTAATGGAGGTGAGCCCCACGCCGGAATCCGCATACCCGTTTGCTCCTGAAAGCAGCGAGCCGCTACTGGAGAACTTGTAAACAGCGTTCAAGCCTTCGACCCAGGCGTTGCCACTCTCGTCGATGGCGATCGCATATCCTCCGTAATAACCGCCAAAGCTGTATCCATTCGCTCCGGAAAGCACGGCACCCGAACTGGAGAGTTCCGTCACGGCATTGCCTTCGAAGTTTGAAACCCATGCGTTGCCCGAGCCATCGATGGCAATGCCCCCAGGGTTGTTCAGTCCGCCCCCGGTAAAGTTGATCGCCACCGTAAAGTCATTTGGCTGCGCAGTCAGCGCCGGAGCAAAGGCCGCCGTACTCGCCAGCCCATACAGCGTCGCTACATTCGCTCCCGGATTGTGCGCAATGTTGATCGCCGCCGTTGCCGTGTCCGTTGGAATCGTCCCAGTAGAAGTCCCATCCGACGTCGCAGTCTGCATCAGCGTGCTACAGGGAGTCCCGCCAACGTTAATGCAGTGGGCCAGAACATTCGCCAGCGTACCGATCTCCGCTTGTGGCACCGTCCCATTGCCCGCTGGAGTTGTAGCCAGCGCCGTGCCCGTCGAAAGACTCGCCAGGTTCGCCGCATTGGCAAATGCATTCGCAACCCCTACCTGTGCCAGCGCCGTCCCCGAGCTCGACACATGCGTCGCGTCCGTCGCAAACCCCGCCAGCGCATACGCCGCGGCAACGGTCGAAACCTCATTCACCGTCACGCTGATCCCGGGCCCTGTACTGCTGGGGCAGCTCCCGATCGCCGCCATCAGCCCAACCGTCGCGTTTTGCCCCGTCCCAGCATCGCCCCCCTGCACATACAGATAAAGCTGCTGCCCGCTGCTGCAGCTATAGTCGCCGGTCAGGCTGAAAGTGCCATTGAAGGCGGTCGCCACATACGCACCCACCGAATCCGAAGTCCCCGTCAGCGTCGCATTGAGCAGGGAGACGGAAGGCTGTCCGTAGGCCGCAGTATTGGCGGCAAACAGATAGACATGCGCGTATGCAACAGGAATCGTTCCGCTCGAATTCGTGCCGCTCGTAACCACGCCGGTCAATGCTCCGTCCACCAATGGCTGAGGCGCAGTGATCGTCGCCACGGTGCTGGCCGTCGCACTCAGGCCGCTGGTGTTCGTAACGGTCAGCAGTATGTTATACGCCGATACGGCGTACCCATTCACAGGGTAGGTATGCGTCGGGCTCACACCCGTTCCGGTACCGTCGCCGAAGGTCCACCCATAGCTCAGCGTCTCGCCCTGCGGATCGCTCGACCCCGCCCCGCTGAAGCTGATCGCGGTCCCAGCCGCCCCCGAGTATGGGCCGCCCGCGTTCGCCACCGGAGGCTTAGCAGTAGAAGAGGGAGAAGAAGTGTTTGAAGAAC
>DAIRTY010000049.1:0-10445 GCA_036803645.1 Acidobacteriaceae bacterium
CGCCCGTGCTTGCCGCGAATCCCGCCTGCCGCGCGAACGTCAGCCCCTTCTGCGACTCGTCCACCACGCGCACGCCCGGGTAGCTCAGCGCCACCTCGCGTGTGCGGTCGCTGCTTGCGTTGTTCACCACAATGATCTCAACCGCATCGCCCAGCTCGCCGGTCTGCGCCAATATCGACTCCAGACACGCCGGGAGATACGCCTCTTCGTTGTACGCCGGAACCACAAAGCTCAGCCGCATTCCTCCACGCTAGCCTCCGAATGTTACAGGACAGCGACAATCCCGCCGCGAACCCGCGCCGATACCTGCCGCTGCCTGTGTCATTTCGGATGCGCGATATTACGGCGCGGTTGCTGGATCGTTCGGCATCACCGCGCCGGCCTTCACCCATTGCTCGATGGTCGCAATATCGTCGTCGCTCATCTTCGGCGCCTTGGAGGGCATCGGCTTGGGATCGTTCGCCGGCCCCTCGTGCCGGATCAGCTTCACCAGCAGGCTGTTCTCCGGATCGCCCGGCACGATCGCCGCGCCACTGCGTCCGCCCTTCATCGTGGTCGCCTTGGTCTGCAGGCTCAGCCCGCCCTTGTGGTTCACATCGAAGTGGCACTTGCCGCAGTTCGTCTGCAGCAGCGGTCTCACCTTCTCCGTGTAGAACGCCGGCTTGTTGGCAGCGTCCTGTGCCGCCACCGTTCGCAACCCCGAGCCAGCCAGCAGTACCGCACCAACCAGCGCCGCAGCCATCACACCAACACCTGCCAGAACTCTCCGCATCCATCCTCCTCGAAACTTGTTATCACGAATTTGAAAACCCTGGCCCAAAGAAAATCTTGCCCCACACATTTGGTAACCGCGCCGCCTATTAACCGATCAGTACACGGAACCTGCATGGTCACTTACTGCAAGTCTACGTTCCAAGTAAGGTAGAAGTTGCTCTGGTGCCTCCGCACCTCCAAAAATTCTAATGCTCAATAAAGCCCCCGTGGCTGCAATGACGGCGCTGGTCTGCCTGCAACTCTGCGCTGTACCGATGCTGGCTAAGCCGACGCGCTCGCTCAGCCGCCCCAGCGTCGGTCGCCCAATCTTCACCCCGCCCACGCAACGTCTCTCCCGCCAACGGAATCCGCGTGGGTCCGAAGACGTGCGTTCCGGCTCGCATGTGCAAACGCGCGTCACTGCGCGGGCAACCGCCAGCAAGCCGCGCGTCGACGCCACTGCTTCGCGCCACGCAGGCCCAACGGCACCGCACATTATTGCCGTCCGCCGCCACGCGTCCGCACTCCCTCTCGCCTCGAAGCCGGAGGCAAACCGCGTCCCCGCCCGGTTCCGCACGCGCGAAGAGCAGCAGCGCTCGCTGGCCGCACACAACGCCATCGCTGCCGCCGAGCAGCGCAAGCCCGTCCTGTCGCATCTGCCCACTGGAAGCCGGGCAACCAGCGACGAACCGTTTCTCGCCGCCTCCGGCACGCCCACCAACCTTGCAAGCGGAAGCGCGCCCGACCGATCGCGCCTGCGCTCCATCGAAGAAGAGGCTGCCACGCCCGTCCTGCTGCCCGAGCTGCGCGTCTCTTCGCTCTACGACAGCCGCGGCCACCTGATGGTCCCGCCGCCACTCTACGGCTCGCACGAGAACCTGCTGCACCAGAACCAGATGGCAGACCTCGACGGCCTCAACCGCGTGCGCGACGCCGCCGATCTGCTCGATCTGCGCCGCCAGAAGAAGCTGGTCGCCCTGCCGGAGAACGAAGCCTTGCGCGTCGACGTACGCCTGCCGGAGGACCGCCGCTACTCGCGTCCCTGGACCGCCGCCTTCCTTAACATCCTCGCCCGCGACCACTACGCCGCCTTCCACCAGCCGTTGCAGGTCGATTCCGCCATCCGCACCGTCCAGTTCCAGCAGCGCCTCACGCACAGCAACGGCAACGCCGCGCCCTCCACCGGCGACACCGCCTCGCCGCATCTCACCGGCCAGGCCGTCGACATCGCCAAGCGCGGCCTCTCCATCACCGAAATCGCATGGTTGCGCACCTACCTCCAGCCACTCATCGAACAGGGCAAGATCGACGTCGAGGAGGAGTTCCAGCAGGCCTGCTTCCACATCAGCGTCTACCGCAGCTACGACCCCGTCACCTCATCCCGCATCACCCTCGCCGCCGCCCGCTAGCTCGGCAACTGATGATTGGTTGAAGGATTGTGATCGATTGAAGTACACGCGGTCATTCTGATGAAGTACACCCTGTCATCCTGAGCGAAGCCGCTCACAGTCTTATCGTGAGCGGCTAAGTCGAAGGACCTGCAGTTGCGCGGTAAGAATCGTCATTCTGGCGTAACCCAAAGATCGTCATTCTGGCGCAGCCCAAAGGTCGTCATTCTGGCGCAGCCCAAAGGTCGTCATTCTGGCGCAGCCCAAAGGTCGTCATTCTGGCGCAGCCAGAATCTCAGTATTTGTTTGAAGTGCCACAACACTTCAACTTCACGCAGATCTCAGCAAAGACTCTGGCCCAATCGCGTCCGCCACAGCAATCCCAGGCTCTTCCACATACTCGAACAGCGGGTAGCCCGCGGACTTCCATCCATCGAATCCTCCGCGCAGCGGCCGCACCCGCGTGATCCCCAACCGATGCAGTTGCAGCGCGACCTTCGCGCTCGTCTCCTCTGAAGGACAGGTGCAGTACAGAATCACATCGCGATCGCGCGGGATGCGTTCCGCGTAGCGCGCAATCTCGCTCGGCCCAATGCGTACCGCGCCCGGCAGCACGCGCGGATCGGGCTGGTAGTCCAGCGGATGCCGCAGGTCGACGATGTATGGCTGCGGGCTGCCGTCCAGCGCGGCCTCGTCCATCATTGCCTTCAGCTCTCCGGGTTCCAGGCGCATCTCGCGCACCCTCGCCAGGAAGCGCCGCTGCTTCACCACGCGCCATACGAAGAAGCCCACCACCATCAGCACGAAGAAGACCACCGCAAAGTGGCTGAGAAATCCGAAGAACCCCTGGCTGCGCTTGGCCACATCGCCGAAGAACCGCCCCGCAATCAGGAACGAGAGCGACCACACCAGCGAGCCCGACAGGTCGTAGAGCAGAAACCGCGGATAGCTCATGCCGGTCTGCCCTGCAATCGGCGCGGCCACCGTTGACAGCCCCGGAACAAACTTGGCGAACAGCAGCGTCTCAGGCCCCCGCCGCGAAAAGTATCCCTCCGTCTTGACCACGCAGGTCGTCGCTTCCATCGACATCCTGCACAGCAACCGGATCACGCGGTTGCCGAACCGCCGCCCCAGCGCGAACCACGTCGAGTCGGAGATCATGCACGCAGCCAGCACCGCCAGCACAGCCGAAGACGCGCTCACCCGGTGGGTCGCGCTCAATGTCCCCGCGGTCAACAGCAGCGGAATGCTAGGCACAGGCAGGCCAATCTGCTCCACCAGCACCCACACAAAAAGAATCGCGTAGGCATGGCCGACGAAGAATCCGATGGCGATTGGCATGGAGAGAACTCCTCCTCTATAGATGAGCCCAGGCCGCCATTGGATGCCGCAGATGTACGTCAGGCCGTAACGACATTTAGATGAGGCGAAAAATGGAACTATGGAAGGATTGTCATCCTGAGCAAAGCCGCTCACAGTCTAATCGTGAGCGGCTGAGTCGAAGGACCCCGATGGGTTCCGTCCAGCCACAACCGTCCGACCCTTTCTTCCAACGATCTTTTTCGCTTTGCTTCTGCACCCCACAATCTCCGGCAGACGCCCCATGACAACCCAACTCCGCACCAAGTAGCATTGCACTCGCACTGCGACGGCGCGAACGCACGCAGCGAAGACGAGGGAGCAGCGATGCAGGCAATGCGATCCACCAGAGCAATCCGAGTTTCAGCCATCCTGTTTTTCTGTGCAGCGTTGTGCGCCGTCAGCTCTCTCGCGCAGAAAACCGCCAACGACCCCATCGACCGCCGCGCCCTCGTCACTCGCCACAACGTCGTCGTCCACCAGATCGACCCCAACGGCGCGATGGCCGTCGGCAATGGCGACTTCGCCTTCAACTTTGACGTCACCGGCCTCCAGAGCTTCCCCGAGTACTACGCCAAGACCATGCCCATCGGAATCCTCAGCGATTGGGGCTGGCACAACTTTCCCAATCCCGACGAATACACGCTCGACGACTACCCCATGACCGTGATCCCGAAGCATGGTCGCCAGTTCATCTTTCCCTCCGCCAGCACCAGCCATCCCACGCCCGACGCCGCCTACCTCCGTGCCAACCCGCACCGCTTCGGCCTCGCCCGCATCGGCCTGGAGATGACTCACCCAGACGGCTCGCCAGTCCTCATCACCGACCTCAACGACATCACCGAGACGCTCGACCTCTGGGCCGGCCTTCTAACCAGCTCCTTCACCGTCGATGGCACGCCCGTCCACGTCACCACCTCGGCCCATCCCACGCGCGACGAGGTCGCCACACACATCACCTCGCCGCTGATCGCCTCGGGCCGGCTCAAAATACGCATCCGTTTCCCCTACGCATCGGACTCCTTCGGCCCCGACTATCAGGACTGGACGCACCCCGGCCTGCACACCACCCTCCTCACCCGTATCAGCCCCACCTCCGCCGACTTCGACCGCACCCTCGACTCCACGCACTACACCGCCCGCGTCCTCTGGTCGCCCGGCGCAACCCTCGCCGAGACCGCGCCGCACCAGTTCCTCATCAGCGGCAAGTCCGACTCCATCGAGCTGACCGCCTGCTTCTCCCCCAACAAAATCTCCTCCCCGGCAGACAGCGAATCCGCAGTCGAATCCGCCTCCAGCGCCCACTGGCTGCATTACTGGACGACCGGCGGAGTCATCGACCTCTCCGGCAACTCCGACCCCCGCGCCGCCGAACTCGAGCGCCGCATCGTCCTCTCCCAGTACCTCATGGCCGTCCACGATTCCGGCCCGTTGCCCCCGCAGGAGACCGGCCTCGGCGTCAACTCCTGGTACGGCAAGTTCCACATGGAGATGTACTGGTGGCACGCCGCCCACTGGGCGCTCTGGGGTCATCCTGAAATCCTGGAACGCTCGCTCGACAGCCTCACCCAGATGATGCCGCCCGACCGCAACATGGCCGCGCTCGAAGGAGCCAAGGGCGTCAAGTGGTCCAAGATGACCGACCCCTCCGGCGTCGAGAGCCCCAGCGGCGTCGGCCCCGCGCTGGTCTGGCAGCAGCCGCATCCCATCTATCTCGCCGAACTGGTCTATCGTTCCCGCAAGGACCGCGCCACCCTCGACCGCTACAAAGACATCGTCTTCGCCACCGCGGACTACATGGCCACCTTCGTCGACTACGACCCCGCGCGCAAAGAATACGTCCTCGGCCCCGGCCTCAACTCCGCCGACGAGAAGCACACCGACCTCGCGCACAACCTCAACCCCACCATGGAACTCGCCTACTGGAAGTGGGCGCTCGAGACCGCCCAGCAGTGGCGCGTCCGCCTCGGCCTCCCTCCAGACCCGCTCTGGGCCAAGGTCATCGACCACATCGCCACCCCCACCGTCCGCAATGGCATCTACCCCGCGATGGAACTCCCCGTCGAAACCACCCCCTCCACCATGACCACCTTCATGTACGGTGTCCTGCCCGGCCGCGGCATCGACAAGGAAGCCATGCGCAACACCCTCCACCGCGTCGCCCACACCGACGCGCCCCAAATCAGCGTCCAGAACGCCGTCACCTGGGGCACCAGTATGATGGCCATGACCGCCGCGCGCCTCAACGAGCCCGATCTCGCCATCCAGCTCCTCGTCGGCAAGTTCGACCAGAACCCCTTCCGCGCCTCCGGCTACACCGTCCGCCGCCCCGAACAGACCCCCATGTACATGCCCGCCAACGGTGGCTGGCTCTCAGCCGTGGCCCTAATGGCCGCCGGCTGGGACGGCGCCGTGGATAACGACGGCAAGCCCACCCACGCCCCCGGCTTCCCCAAATCCTGGCACGTCCGCTACGAAAACCTCCAACCCCTCCCCTGACCCCCCCTCCCCGCGCCGTCATTCCCCGCCAGCGTCGTCATTCTGGCGCAGCCAGAATCTCCGTATTGGCCCTTGCCTTTGCTCTTGCCGTTGCCTGTTCTCCCTCACTCCTCCGATACGCTGTCATCCTGAGCGGAGTTTGGCGCGTACTTTGCGCCAAACGCAGTCGAAGGACCCCGATGAACTCGCGCCAGCCTCAACCGCCCGCCCCTTTCTCCCAGAGAACTTTGCATGAACAGGGCCTGCACACCAGCGCGGCTTCACACTGCTTTAAGGTTGAAGGGTCTATCCTCATCTGTACTACGAAAACCGCCTTCCGGCACACCGCTAAAATCCGCGTTGCCGCCGAAGTCCTAAAAGTCCGCACCGCCCAGAGAGCCACCAGGAGACGCACCTTTATGTCACGCAAACTGCTCGTACTCGCCAGCTTCGCCGTTCTGCTTCCACTCGCCGCTCTTGCCCACGCGCAGTCCGGCCCATACAAGGTCCTCCAGACCGTCAAGGTCGGTGGCGACGGCGGGATGGACTATGTCACCGCCGACTCCGCCAACCGTACCCTCTACGTCGCGCGCTCCGGCGCCGCCGGCCACATCGGCGTCTTCAACCTCGACACCTTCGCCCAACTCGGCGACATCCCCAACACCAGCGGGCACGGTGCGATCGTCGACGACGTCACCGGCCACGGCTTCGCCACATCCCGCGCCATCACCATGTTCGACGCCAAGACCTTCGCCATCATCAAGACCATCCCCGTCCAGGGCAATCCCGACGGTTACCTCAACGATACGGTGAACCACCGCTTCTACGATCTCTCCCACTCCGCGCCAAACATCACCGTCATCGACGATAAGGACGGCTCCATCCTCACCACCATCGACATCGGCGGCGCGCCCGAGCAGGGCCAGTTCGACGGCAAAAACCGCATCTACGTCGACATCGAAGACAAGGGCGCTATCGCCGTCATCGACGCCAACACCATGAAGCTCGACCACACCATTGACATCAAGGCCAGTGGAGACGGTTGCGCCGGCCTCGCCCTCGACACCAAGAACGGCATCCTCTTCGCCGCCTGCCGCACGCCGCAGGTCATGGTCATCGTCAACGCAGCCTCCGGCAAGGTCCTCACCACCCTGCCCATCGGCAGCGGTTGCGACGGAGCCACCTTCAACCCCGCCACCATGGAGGCCTTCAGCTCCCAGGGCGACGGCACCGTCACCGTCATCAAGGAAAACTCGCCAACCGACTTCGTCGTCGAGCAGACCGTCAAGACGCCCGTCCGCGCCAAGACCATCACCCTCGACACCAAGACCGGCCACCTGCTGCTCATCACCGCGGAGTACGGCCCAGCGCCAACGCCAGCGGCCGCACCTGCAACGCCCCCGCCCGCAGCCGCGCCCGGCGCAGCTCCAGCCGAGGGTGGCCGTCCCGGTGGCCCCGGTGGCCCCGGCGGAGGACGTGGCGGCGGACGCGGCGGCCCAATGATCCCCGGCTCGTTCGAGATCGTCGTCGTCGGCAAATAACCAGTTAGCAACTCCGGGTGCCCCATCGTTTCGCAACTTTGCGAAGCGGTGGGGCATTCGTGCATCTGCGCGAACCATACTGATAACCAACAACATGCAACAAACAACCAGCAACCTGCAACCTTCCACCGGCTACTATCAAGCTATATGCCCGACCTCGCGTCCCTCACCACCGAAGTGCGCAACCCGCGTACCACGCACATCGACCAGCTCTCGACCCTTGAGATGCTCACCCTCATCCACCAGGAGGACGCGGCTGTCGCCACGGCGGTCGAGTCTCAGTTGCCCGCCATCGCGCGCGCCGTCGACGCCATCGCCGAGCGCTTTGCCCAGGGCGGCCGCCTCTTCTACATCGGCGCGGGGACTAGCGGCCGCCTCGGCGTACTCGACGCCTCCGAGTGCCCTCCGACGTTCTCCGTCCCGCCAACGCTGGTGCAGGGCCTCATCGCCGGCGGAGACGCTGCCCTGCGCCTCTCCTCCGAACACAGCGAAGACTCGCCCGATGAGGGTGCCAGCGACCTCGCCGCCGCCGGCTTAGCCACCGCCGACACTCTGGTCGGAATCGCCGCCAGCGGACGCACACCCTACGTCCTGGGCGCACTGGCCCACGCCCGCTCGCTCGGCGCGCTCACCATCGGCCTCTCCTGCGTCGCCGATTCGCCCGCCGCCCGCAACTCCGACATCGCCATCACGCCGGTCACCGGCCCCGAGGTCATCACCGGCTCCACACGCATGAAGGCCGGGACCGCAACCAAGCTCGTCCTCAACATGATCTCCACCGGCGTCATGGTCCGCACCGGCGCGGTCTACGGCAATCTCATGGTCAACGTCAAACCCACCAACGACAAGCTCATCGACCGCGCCCAGCGCATCCTGATGGCCGCCACTGGATGCAACCGCCCCACCGCGACGCATCTGCTCATTGAGGCGGGCTCGGTCAAGGTCGCCATCGCCATGCACCTGCTCTCGCTGTCCCGCGCCGATGCGGAAGCCCGCCTCGCCCGCGCCAACGGCAGCCTCGTCAAGGCCCTCATCCCCAACCCCTAACGATTAAAGCGCATCCAACCCAATATATATGCGCTGGTTCCGTTCGTTCCGTCTCTCGCTGGCCACTCTCCTGCTCGTTCTTGTTGCGACTCCGCAGCCCATCCGCGCCTACTCCGTCCTCACCCACGAGCAGCTCATCGACCTCACCTGGGCCGACTCCATCCAGCCGCTGCTGCTAAAGCGCTACCCCAATCTCACTCCCGCCCAGCTCCGCGAGGCCCACGCCTACGCCTACGGCGGATGCGTCATCCAGGACCTCGGCTACTACCCTTTCGGCAAACCCAACTTCTCCGACCTCCTCCACTACGTCCGCACCGGCGACTTCATCCGCGCGCTCTTCCGCGACTCTAAGGATGCCAATGACGTCGCCTTCGCCATCGGCGCCCTCTCCCACTTCCTCGGCGACACCATCGGCCACCCCGACGCAATCAACCTCGCCGTAAGCCAGGAGTTCCCCGAACTCGCCAAAAAGTACGGCAGCAACGTCAATTACGCCGAAGGCCCGCACCAGCACGTCCGTGCCGAGTTCGCCTTCGACATCGACGAGATCAGCAAGCACCGCCTCGCCCCCGAAAACTACCTCAAGAGCATTGGATTCGCCGTCCCCGTCCCGCTGCTTACCCGCGCCTTCTACGACACCTACGGCCTCGATCTAGCCAAGGTCCTCAAGCGCGCCCAACCCAATCTCCGCGGATACCGCTTTGCTGTTCGAACCCTTTTGCCCCGTGTCGCCTACGCGGAAACGTTGCTCCACCACAGCCAGTTCGCGCCTGACGTCCCCAGCCCCGCGCTGGACATCCTCAACCAGGACGTCGCCCGCCTCTCCATCGCCAACAACTGGGACACTTACCATGGCCAGGCGGGCTTCGGGACCCACCTGCTCGCCGGCGTCATCTTCATCATCCCCAAAATCGGGCCACTCTCCCCCCTCTCGATCCGCGTCCCCACGGCCGCTGCGAAACAGGACTACCTGAACTCCCTGGTCAAGACCACCGTCCGCTTCCGCCAGATACTCGCCCATGCGACGACTTCCGACGGGATACCCAACCAGGACCTTGACACCGGCCTGGACGTCTTCCCTGGCACCTATTCGCTCGAGGACTATACCTACGCCGATCTGCTCCACTCGGTCGCCAGCACGCCCGACACGCCCATCCCCTTCGGCATCAAGCGCGACCTGCTCGCCTACTTCGCCGACCTCAATAAAGTCATCTACCTCAAGCAGAAGCCGAAGAAGCTCGCTCAGGTCCAAGCCGACCTCCTCATTCTGCAAACCATCTCCACCAAAGCCCAATACCCCGACACCGCCTTCCTCCCCGAACCCACCGAAGACGCCGCCCCAGCTCCCGCCCCAGCTCCCGTCCCGCAACCCCCAACCCAGCCCCAGTCCCAGCCACAAACCCAGTCACAGCCCCTGCTCAAAACCCCGCCCCAGCAATAGAGCATTTTCGGAATCGCTATAGATCCATTTTGTTTGTCATTCCGTAGCGCAGCGGAGGAATCTGCTTTTGCTCGCTCTACGACGGACTACACCATTACCGAAAATGCCCTAGAATATCTCGAAGTTCACCTCGACGTTCAGATACACCGCGACCGGCTTTCCGTTCTCCGTCGCCGGCTTGAACTTGTATTGCTTCACCGCATCGACCGCACTCTGGTTCATCCCGTCCACAGCCATTCGTGCAGCCTTCTTCAGCTTCGGGTCCGGCTTTCCATCTGGCCCGATTCCCAGGCTGCGCACGATATGCACGTTTTGCGGCTGGCCGTGTTCGTCCACAACTATGCTGACAGTTACAACGCCCTGTACCTTGGCCTTCCTCCCCGCCTGCGTGTACACCGGCTCCGGCTGGTAGAGTATCACCGGCCCTTTAACGTCACC
>DAIRTY010000050.1:0-10324 GCA_036803645.1 Acidobacteriaceae bacterium
TCAAGGATCTCGCGTATGACGGCCCGCAGCGCGTGCTGCGCGGCGTTTCCCGCGCCGTGGCCGGCGACCCCTACCAACTGCGCATCTACGTTCCGGACGGCTTCGCCGCCAAACGAGTGGAACTCTCCGGCGGCCTTGCCTCGAAAATGGCGGTGAACGGCAACTTGCTGACCGTGGACTATACGTCGTCCTCGGGTAACGATGTGGAATGGAAGGTGTTCTTCTAAATGCGAAACAACATCGGCGATACAGCCGACGAGAACATACACGTCAATTGGTCCGACCTGGGCCTCCCCGCGAACTGTGCAATCCGCGATCTCTGGGCGAAGCAGGACGTGGCCACCGTACGCGGAGGTCAGACTTTCAAAATCGCGCCGCATGCCACGGCTTTCTACAAGCTCACGCCGGGCAAATAAGAGGCTCACCGTGGACCACACATCTCGACGAAGCTTTCTTCAATTGCCGGTGGCCGCGGCCTGCGCCGGAGTACTCCCCATCGGCGCCGATGCCGCCGCCGGGCCGAAGCCCACCCACGTTTGGTATGAACGCCCCGCGGCGAAGTGGGAGGAAGCGCTGGCCATCGGCAATGGCCGGCTGGGCGCGATGATCTTCGGCGGCGTCGAAAAGGAGCGGCTGCAACTCAACGAGATCACGATCTGGAGCGGCCAACTGGAGGACCAGGCGGACCGGCCCGAGGCGTACAAAGGTCTGCCCGGAATCCGCCAACTCATCCAGGAAGGCAAATACCCCGAGGCCAATAAGGCCATGCTGGAGCAGCGCACCTGCCAGAGGGGCGGCAAGTTCGGCGAAGGCAGCTATGGGTCCTATCAGACGCTCGGCGATTTGAACTTCGAGTTCGGCCCCGCCACCGGCGCGGTCACCGGATATCGCCGCTGGCTGGACATCGACGATGCGATTGCCGGAGTGAGTTGGCGCACCGGCGAGGACACCTGGACTCGCGAGCTTCTTTCCTCCGCCGTGGACCAGGTGATCGCGCTGCGCATCGCCTGCACGCGCAAAGGCGCCGTCGGTTTTGACGCACGATTGGCGCGAGTGCAATGGGCCGAAACCAAACCAGCCGGGACCGACACCCTCATCATGACCGGCAGCAGCACGGGGCAGCCCGGTGACCTGCGCTACGAGGCGCAGGTTCGCGTCATCGCCAAAGGTGGAACGGTGGCCGCGGCCGGCGACAAGATCGCCGTCAAGGATGCGGACGAAGTCCTGGTGCTGATCGCCGCTGGAACCGACTACGTCCTGGATTACGCCAGGCGCTACAAGGGCGCCAATCCGCACGCCGCCGTGACCCAAACGCTGGCCGCTGCCGCGCGCCGCGGCTTTGCCGCCATGAAGGCCGATCACGTCAAGGACTACCAGCGTTTCTTCCATCGGGTTTCGCTCAATCTGGGGCGTAGCGCCAACGCTTCCTTGCCCACCGACCAACGGCTGAAGCGCTTCTCCGCCGGGGAAGAAGATCCGTCGCTGGTCTCTCTGTTCTACCAGTTCGGGCGCTACCTGCTGATCTCTTCCAGCCGCCCGGAGAATCCCCTGCCCTCCAACTCGCAGGGCATCTGGGGCGACGGTCTGCGCCTTCCCTGGGGCTGCGACTACAAGTCCAACATCAATTTCGAGATGAACTACTGGCCCGCCGAAACGGCCAACCTGAGCGAATGCCACACCCCGATGCTCCGAATGGTAGAGAGCGTGGTGGAGCCTGGCAAGTTGACAGCCAAGGCCTACTTCGACGCACCCGGCTGGGCCATGGCTTACACGACCAACGCGTGGGGCTGGACCGCTCCCGGACCGGGCGGTCCGTGGGGGCCGTTCTTTCTGGGCGGCGCCTGGATCTGCCAGCACCTGTGGGAGCACTACGCTTTCACGCGCGATGACAATTATCTGAAACGCGTCTACCCAGTCCTGAAAGGCGCCAGTGAAGCCTGCCTGCACATGCTGGTGGAAGACGAGAACGGCAAGCTGATCACCAACCCTTCCACCTCTCCGGAGAACGGTTTCAAAACCGACGAAGGCACGCGCGGATGGGCGTGCGCCGGCAGCGCCGTGGAACGCCAGATCATTGCAGATCTCTTCGAGAACACCGCTGCGGCCGCCAGAATCCTACACCTGGACGACGCGTTCCAACGCGACCTGGAGAGCGCCCGCGCCAGGATCCGCCCACCCGAGATTGGCCGCGCCGGCCAGTTGATGGAATGGGGCAAGGATTGGGACCTCAATGCCCCCGAACCGAATCACCGTCACCTTTCGCATCTGTTTGCGTTGCACCCGGGAAGGCAAATCTCGCCGCTCGGCACGCCCGAACTGGCCAACGCCGTCCGCAAGAGCCTGGAACTGCGCGGCGACGAGGGCACTGGCTGGAGCAAGGCGTGGAAGGTCAACTGTTGGGCCCGCCTGCACGATGGCGACCATGCCTTCCGCCTGGTGAGGGAACAACTCACCGCGGTGGACACCACGCAAACCAATTACCAGCGCGGCGGCGGCACCTACCTGAACCTGTTTGACGCGCACCCGCCCTTCCAAATCGACGGCAACTTCGGCGCGGTCTCCGGCATTACGGAGATGCTGCTGCAAAGCCACCTGAAGTTTCAGGATGCGGCCGATCCGATGGCGGACCGTTATCTGCTGCATTTTCTGCCGGCGCTGCCTTCGGCATTTGCGGACGGCGCGGTGAAAGGCCTTCGCGCCAGAGGCGGCGTGGAAGTGGATCTCGCCTGGAAGGATCACAAGGCGGTCTCCGCCACCCTCCGTGCGACTGCCGGTGGTTTGTGGCGCCTGTGCGCACCCGCCGGCCAGAAGATCGCCGCGATCCACTCCGCGGGGCAGTCGCTCCCGTTGAAGCCGCAGCCGGACGGATCCACCGAAGTGGGCCTCACCAAGGGATCCGCTTATCAGGTGAGTTTCGCGTAGGGCCACACAGGGCATTCGAACTCTCAGTCTGCCAAGTAAGTCAGTCTTCTTCGTACCAGTCGTAGCGGACGGTCTTCCCGTCCAGGCGCCACTGTTGGGGAACGGTGGTGTCCATCCAGTCCAGCGCCACGCCGGGTTCGTGCACACGAGCAGCCGCGGCGAGCGCCGCCTTCAGCGCCGGCCTGTGTTCCGCCGCCACCACCGCGGGATCGGCTGAGACGAAGAGCGCGGTTCCGCTGCGCGCTACCAGATCGAGCCACTGCCGCGTCAGGCTCCAGGGGATCTCGCGCGTAATCGGGACACAGTCGGCATCCGCCGCGAAGAACGTGTTGTGCTGCGGCATGCGAAACGCCAGCGTGTTGACACCCATCTTGCGCGTGCGGCTCCACTCCCGGCCGCTGGTATCGTCGCCGATGCGCTGCGCCTCTACCAGGCCGGCCGCCAGGTGGCCAATGGCGTTGCAGCCGATGAGTACGGCATCTCCCGCACTCCGCCGGATGGTCCGGTATAGGTCGAGGACGACTTCGGCGGTGGTCTTGCCGCGATCCTGGAAATGCCAGTTTCCGTCGGTGAGTTCCGTGCCCATTTCAAAACCCCAGCGGCCGGTGAGATCGAACGTAGAGAAATCGTGCTTGATCAACTCGTACCCCCAGCCGCGGATCGCGCCAATACTCTCGGCGACATAAGCCAGGGCCTCCGGTATGCTCGGATCGATAGCGATCAACTCCCCGCTCGGCCTCCCGCCGGCCGGCGCCAGCCGCCAACTCGCGGCGCGCTTATCCGTGGTCAGCGTCGGCCGGGTCCAAATCCCCGGCCGCACTCCGAGGTCTTTCATCTGCCGCGCCAAGCCCGCCATGTCGGGATAGCCTTTATTGGTTTGCTCGACTGGGCCGGCGCCATCGCGCGCCGCGCCCCACCCCATGTCGATCACCACAAAGGGACGGTTCGCCGAATCCGCGGGTACCAGTTCGGCCATCAGGGCGGCGTCTCGCAAGCTGGCGGCCGCGGTGACATTCTCGCCATAGGCGTAATACCAGTTGTTGCTGCCGTAGATCGGCTTCGCGGGCAGCCTGGGCGCTGTGCACATCAATTGGCAAAATGCACGCGCCGCGTCCAGCGGAGACTCGCCGGCCCCGCCATTACGGACCACGATGGTGGCCGCCTCCAGACGCCGGTCGCCGAGTTCGACGCCCCCGCCGCCATTGCTCACATCCAGCCACAGGGTCATACCGCCGGCATCCGCCTGCC
This sequence comes from Acidobacteriaceae bacterium, assembly GCA_036803645.1. Lineage (GTDB taxonomy): Bacteria > Acidobacteriota > Terriglobia > Terriglobales > Acidobacteriaceae > Edaphobacter. The sequence goes on from DAIRTY010000050.1 coordinate 4,171, forward strand.
AGTGGCAGATGGAGGCAGCGCCTGTCTTGACCCCGAACCCGTGCGTCGCCCGGCCATCCTGCGCGAGGAAATACCATGGCATTAATCGCTCACCCGCCAGGCCGCGCCACTCCAAATCGCCGTAGGAGCGCTCCCAATGGTCTCCCAGAAAACGGCAACCGGCCGGGAAGGAGCCGTGCCACCGCAAACGCAGACGGGTAAGCGTGGTCTTGGGCGCACTCAGGGAAATCACCCGCTCCGTGCCGCCCTTGCCGGTTCGGAGTTCCGTTGCCACCTCAACCTGGCTGCCTTGCCATTTGTCGCCGGAGCGCGTCAGGCGAATGGCGGCGCTCGGGCCCTCGCCGAATGCGGCGACCTGGTCGGGAGCACGCAAAGGATCGGGGAGCGATGCCGCCGGCTCCGCGCGCCGCGAAGACTGCTGGCCCCGCAGAGCCGGAGCGCCGCCCAGAACCGCAGCCGCTCCCAAAAGAAACGAGCGCCGTCCGGCGATCGTTCCGCCCGGCGACGCAAGCCCGTCGACGGGAGTAACTCGCTTCGAGATCGGTATTGATGGCATGGAAGTCGATATTGTAACGGTTCTCGCGCGAAATCGGTGTGTTCTGAGGGTCATCGCTCCCAGCCGGGACACGGAACCGCCGTACTCCCCGCATGTTCGGGCCTGTCGAGCACCGGGATGAACTGGGCGATGCTGGGTTCCGCGACGCCCGTCCCGCCGCTCGGCTGAAATCTCGCACCAGTACCCACAAAAGTGCCCACAGTGGGGCGAGGCAGCACGTTGCAGACTGCATCAGGAATGGATCGCGGACTATCAGGAGACCGAGCCGGAGCATCGCCACGTCTCACACCTCTACGGACTCTTCCCCGGCGCCACAGTCTCCGTTGCGGAGACACCGCAGTTGGCGGCCGCGGCGCAACGCTCGCTAGAGTTGCGCGGCGACGGTGGCACCGGCTGGGCCAAGGCGTGGAAGATCTCTCTCTGGGCCCACCTCGGCGACGGCGACCACGTCTACAAACTGCTACAGGGCCTGATCGCCGGAAGCACTCTGCCCGATATGTTCGACACCTGCCCGCCCTTCCAGATCGACGGCAACTTTGGTGGCGCTGCAGGCATAGCCGAGATGCTCTTGCAGAGCGACGAGTCCAGCATCAGCCTGCTCCCCGCTCTGCCCTTGGCCTGGCCGGATGCAGAGGTAAAGGGCCTCCGCGCCCGCGGCGGCTACAAGGTCGATCTACTGTGGCACGGTGGCAAACTACAGCGCGCCGTTTTGCATGGAGGATTCCGGCCAAGCGAGACGGTGATTTATCGCGGTCAGAAGATTGCGTTGAAGGCGGCGCCGGTGACGGTTTTGACGCCGGACACAACGAGCCACGCGTTGCACATAGCACGGCGCTAAACTCTGAGAGTAATCCAAGTATTTCGCATTGGAGTAGCGCAGGGAATGTCCATCAGACGCAGAGAGTTCCTCTTTCAAGGTGCTGCAGCTTCGGCGTCCCCGATCATGGCACGAGCGGTCGCATTCGCCGCGCTTCCAATGGCAGCAGGGCAGCCAACCGTGCTCGGATCCGCGCAAATCATATGGCCCGCCACAACGGCTCCCGTAGCGATTCAATCGGGAGGGGTTGCGAACACGATTGCCTCTTCGTCCACCCCAGCAGCGGACAGCCCCACGCCGGACCTCCACTGCGTCTTTGCAAAAGAGATCGCTCTGCCGACAGTTCCCTCACTGGCCATAGTGCACCTCTTCGCCTTCACGCGATACCGCTTGTACATCAACGGCCACTACATCGGTCGCGGCCCCAGCCGCTATCAGAACCAACGGCCCGAGTACGACAGCCGCGATATCCGCAAGTGGCTGCAACCGGGGCGAAACGCCCTGGTTGTCCTCGTCCATCGCGACGCTCCCACGGGACGCATCATGCGGCACGATCCCGGCTTTGCCGCGGTGCTCGAGATAACGCTCGGCGGGAGACGGCAGGTTATCGCCACGGATTCGTCATGGCTATCGATGCCGGAGCTCTCCTTCGGTGCCCGGGCGCAGGCATGGGCGTCGATCGAAGAGCACATCGACGCCCGCAAAACCACCGACTGGACCCGGCCCGAGCTGACTCTTCCCCACTGGCAGCCCTCGGCAGTTCTCCCCGGTAGTCAGGAGACGCTATTTTCCCCACGCAGCACTCCGCTCCAAATCGAGAAGGAGCGGCCATGGTCCTCGCAGTCGCCCGCATTGCCCATCGAGCTCTCTGCGGGCAAAGAGATGGAACTCACTCTCCCTGAGATCACGCAGGCGTTTCACTTGTTGGAGATGGACGCCGGAGAAGGTAGCTCGCTAGAGGTCTCCTACGTCTTGCCCGAGGGGCAACAGAGCGGGCGATGCACCTACATCGCTCGCTCCGGCGTGCAGACCTGGATGGGTGGCGACACCTTTGCCTTCGTGAAGCTTCGCCTGCGCGTGACTATTGGGCGGATTCGCCTGACGCGCGCGTCGGCCTACGAGGTGCGGTATCCCTTTGAGCGGGCCGCGTCGTTTACATGCAGCGATCCTTTTCTCAGTCAGCTATGGGGTATCTGCGCTCGCTCGCTAGAGCTGTTGAGCGAGGACGCCTACGTCGATTGCGCGGACCGGGAACGTGTCGAGTGGACGGACGATAGCCCTCCGGCCTTCGATTGCACGCGCGTGATGATGCGCGGCCCCGATGGCCGGGGTAGAGCGTACTGGGGTGACGCCCGGCTGCTGGGCAGTCTGCTGCGGCGCATCGCACTCACCCAGCAGCCGGACGGCCAGCTCAAAGCTCATAGCTGCTCGGAACGATTCGACATACACGCCATTATGGAAGACCGGAGCTGCGATTGGGTGGTGCTGCTGCGTGAGTATCTCGAGAGTTCCGGCGACACAGAGCTGGTGCGCGAGCTATGGCCTACGCTGACCCGGCTGCTCGATTGGTACCGCAAGCGGCGCACCGATCGTGGCCTGGTCCTCGCGCGGGAGTGGGAAGTCTGGGACAATCCCTTGCGCTACCAGGTCTGCGAGGGCGCAGGCTTGAATGCAATGGTCTATCGGGCCCTCGTCGATGCTTCCGTGCTGGCCAGGAGCATCGGCAAAAACCACGACGCCAAAACTCTTGCTCAGGAGGCGGAGCGTCTGCAGGGCGACTACAACCATCTTCTTTGGAACGAGCAGGAAGGGGCCTACGACGGTGCTCTCTTCGGACCCGGCTCCCAGATACGTTCTCAGTTGGGCAGTAAGTTCTCCGGCCCCATCGTCGCCGGTCGCTTTCGCCCCGCAGCTCAGGCAAACCTCTTCGCGCTCTACAGCGGTATTGTTCCACCTCAACACCTTACCTCGGTGCGGAAGTGGGTTCTGAACCATCTGGAAGAAGTGCGCGAACCGATGTCGCACTATTACCTCTTCCGAATGCTGTACGCAATGGATGACGAGCAACAGGACACTGAAGTCCTGCGGCTCATGAGAACGGAGTGGAAAAATCAAGTCGAGTCCGAATGGCAGACGGCCTGGGAAGAGCTGGAAAAAGGAGGAGGGTCCAAAGTCCATATCTACGGCATGCACCCCGGCTATTTTCTGACGGCCTATGTATTGGGGGCACGAAGAGAGGGTCCGGTGGATCTGCGAACGATTTTGATTGAGCCGAGGTTCTCGGGCCTCGATTGGGCAAGGGGCGTATGCGTTACCGAGTTCGGCCCGGTCGAAATGGAATGGAAGATGAATCACGCTCGCAGACCTGAGATCGTCTGCACCGTGCCGAAAAAGGTAAGAGCTAAGCTCCGGCTTCGCTCCCGTGAGGAAAATGATCTTCTGAAGGTCGACGGAATCGACGTATATTCTCGCAGCTCAAACGGCTGGTTGGAAATCATGCTGCAACCGGGCAAACACACAGTTCAGTTTCGGTCCTGATGTTGCCCGCGAAGAGCCGTTGCGGCAACGCTGCTGATCTTGCCCAAGCGAGCTGTGCCGAACCAAGAGATTCGTGCATCTGGCCGGCAGCAATTTACGCAAGATCGCCAACGATCAAACCGACTGCTCGCAAACAGCAGCCCTGGGGATTAATCCCGGCAAACCCGCTTGAGAGAACGCATCGGAGCTCTCTGGGTGGTTTGTCGGCAACGCACAAGGGGTCTCTGGCGTTTCGATTCGGCCGCTGATTCCCTCCCGCACGGGGGGCCGGCGGTAACTCGGAAGCGATCAGGCAAGTGCAGCCGTGGCGGGATTCGTTGCAGCCGCGGCGCGACCCGTTTCCGGACCCCTTACGATCGGGAGGGCGCTCTCGATCCGGGACGCGCACGAAGCCACCACCAGGGCAACCAAACTGTCCTTCACGCCGGCCGAACGCACCGTGCACCGGAGTAAGCTGGTAAGGTTCGGAGAAGGAGTCAGTCCCGATGATCAAGCTCAATGGGTCTGTTTCGTTAAGAGTAGCGGCCGCCTGCGTTGCCACGGCGCTCTCCACCGCGGCAGGGGCAGACCTGACGGTCTATATCGGCACCCACACCGCGGCGCCCGGTAAAGGCTTTTCGGTTGCTCATTTCGATACCGCGACGGGGACGCTGAGTAAACCCGAGTTCCTCTTGGAAACTCCAGCGCCGGCCTATTTCGTGATCGCGCCGGGCGGCCGCCGCCTCTATTCCTGCAACTCGACGGGTTTTGTCAGCGCCTATTCCATCGATCCGGCCACCGCGCGCCTGGCGCTCATCAACCAAGAGCCGAGCGGCGGCGGCGACCCCAGTTACATCAGCCTGGACAGGACCGGCCACTACGCCTTCGTAGCCAATTACGATGGCGGCAATATTGCCGTTTGGGCGATTCAACCCGATGGCAGCCTGGGCGACCGCACCGCCTTCGTGCAACACACGGGCAGCAGCGTGGACCCGCGGCGTCAAACTCACGCGTACGCGCATTCCATCGTGGTGGACCCCACCAACCGATTTGTCCTGGTGGCCGACCTGGGCCTGGACAAGCTATTCGTTTACCGGTTCAACGTGAAGGACGGATCGCTTTCGCCCAACGATCCGCCGTTCGCCAGGTCGGCTCCGGGCTCGGGCGCGCGTCACGTTGTGTTTCATCCGAACGGCCGCTGGGTTTACCTGATCACGGAAATGGGAAATACCATCATCCTGTTCAATTGGGACACGAAGAACGGCACTCTGTCCGAAGTACAGACCACGCCGACGCTACCCAAGGACTTCCAGGGCGTCAGCACCTGCGCCGAGGTGCAGGTGCATCCGAGCGGCCGGTTCGTGTACGCTTCGAATCGCGGGCACGACAGCATCGCGGTCTTTTCCGTCGACGCTCACACCGGCCGGCTCACGCCCATCCAGCACGTTCCCTCTGGCGGCAAAACGCCGCGCAATTTCGAGATGGACCCCACCGCGCGCTGGATGCTCGTCACCAACCACGGCAACGAAAAAGCGATGGTGTTTCGCATCGACCAGGAGACCGGAAAACTGACGCCGGTGGGACAACCGGTCGACGTCCCTGCCCCCTTCTGCCCGCGCTTCCTGGCGCGGTGACCGGCGGCGGAGGACTGCCCGCCGCCGGAGGCCGCACGATCAGTATTTCATCAGCTTGACCTTGACGACGGTTCCCTCCGCCGGCAATCGCAAGCCGAAAAAGATTTCATCGCCACTCAACTGCCGGCGCGGCTTCCACACGCCCGCCTCATAAGCGCCCTCCTCGGCGCTGACAAAATCGGCGCGGGGCGCGGCCGAGCCAAACCTGGGACGGAAGTTCACCGTCGCGTCGAACCCCGCCACCACGAACTCCTGCGGCCCGGTCTGCCCTACCAGCGCGCGTCCGCTGGTCCGCGGCGTACCTCCGGCACGGGCGCCGCCGTAGCCCCAGTGCAAGGGGCCAAACTGCGCCATAGCCTCGAACTCGCCAAAATCGGCAACCAGCGTTGTGATGCCCTGCTCCTCCACCATGGATCGCAGCTTGCCAAAATGCTTGGCATCCGCCAGCAGCGGCGTGGCGGCGCTGACCACGCGATAGGTGGCCTCGAGTTCGCGCAGTTCTTCTGGAACCGAAGAATTGTTCCCGTCGGCGGAACCCTCCACGCCGAACACCGAGACACCGATGCCCTTCAGGTCGCCAAGAGCGTAGAACATGCGCCGGCAGAAACCCAGGTCGTGGCCGGTTTCTGG